>QBMC01000056.1 GCA_003242035.1 Nodosilinea foveolarum
CTGAGCGAACTCAGTAGGGTCTTGAGTGTAGGGGGAAGGAGTTCGCCAACAGTGTCGAATAGTTTGTGCGTGTAGGAATATATGGGTTGGTCATCTTGTATAGAAGATTTACAAACGAAGTTAGACGATTTTATAAATCGTACGCAGGCACCTGCAAGTAGGAGTCGTCTCACGTCTAACTGGCACAAGGCGGAGATGGAGAAAATATGCAAGGTTATACAGGACACGCAGTACGTTCTAGACATAATTAGAAAGGAAGCCAGTGGATCTGATTTCGAGTTGCGGGTTGCCTTGTATGAAGCTGCAGCACAGAATAAGAAGCTTTCTCAGGAAAACAAACTAAATGAAGAATATAAAGCCGATTTAGAAGCGAAGAACATTCAGCTTCAGATGTGCTTGCAGCAAATGAAGAAACAACAAATAACTATCAAGAAGTTAGAGAATCGACTGAGTGGTTATCAGCGAGGCAGTATCCAAAGCACACAAGTTAGGTGGGATGTAAAGGCCAACGATATTGCCTGCGAAAGACCGAAAACTAAAACAGGCATTTGCAACGATAGAAAGCCAATACTAAAATCGAAATCGTTATAGTGGAAGACTATTGAGAGGTTAACACCTGCTCGTATTGCTCGCCTGCGATCGCCCAAGTATAGTCTCGCTCAATTAGCGCTCTCCCGTTTTCAGAAAGCTGCGCTCTCAGCTCAGCCGAATCAAACAGCCGACCAATGGCCGTCGCGTATTCAGCCGCAGTCTCTGCTCTCAATGCTCGCAGCGGAATATTATTGCCCTCTACGGCTAAGCCTTCTAAACCGCGATCGCTAGCCACTATTGGAACTCCCGCAGCCATAGCCTCTAACGTCTTATTTTTAATGCCATAGCCGGTTCGCATGGGGATGACGCAAACGGTTGATTCGTGTAAGTAAGGCCGCATCTCCGACACTTTGCCCGTTACCGTTACGTTGGGGATTTCGCTGAGGGCTTGGACGGCTGGCGTAGGTCTAGCACCGACGAGTGAAAGCGCTGCCGCTGGATGCTTTTGAAGCACGAGCGGAAATATTTCTCGGGCTAAGAAAGTCACTGCATCAATGTTTGGCAGGTTGTCCATTGCGCCGATAAAGACTAGGCTCTGGCCGTTTGGATCTTGCGATCGCATCGTAAATAAATCCAAATCGACCCCGTTAGAAATCACATGAATCGGCTCTTTGCCGCTGAGTTCACTCATTTGCCTACGGTCTTCGGCTGTAGTGACTACTAGATCGGAGAATTTTTGACAATAGCGCTGTTCGTAGCGTTTGAGTAGGGGTAGCGTGAGGCGATCACGCAGGGCATTCTCTGCCGTTCCATTTGCGAGCTGATGGGCGCAGGTGCCATAGACGGAGCTATGAATATTCACTACAGATTTGGGAATCAGGGTGCTAATATTTTCGGGGACGTACACCTCATTGACGCTGTGCTCGCAGGTAATGGCATCAAACTGAGCGCTGGCGATTTTTTCAGTGACCCAGTTTTGCATGGCAGGCGATCGCGTCGTCGTGACGCTAGGCGGTACGCCACTGATGGCAAAGTTAGCCAGTCGCATCATTTTTCCAATTGCGCCAGTTGCCTGCACTTCGTCTAGCGGGCGTTGAAACACGCCCAGTTCGTCCACCCAACCCCTTAGCGTAGACACCTCCTCATGAGAGACATCCTGATCAATCAGCGTGCCCAGGGTAATGTGGTGGCTCTGCTGCTTTAGAAACTTCAGCAAATTAAAGGTTCTTACCGAAGTTCCGCCCCGAGTAGGTGGATAGGGAAACGTTGCTGAGAGCATCAAAATATTCATTGCCAGAGATGCATTGCTAAAGGTTGAAAACTAGAGGTTCAAGACTAAATTTACGACTAAAGCGAACAAATGGTTAACGATGAGTAGCCGACGTAGGAAAATAAGCTTTCTCTTTGGCTTCTTCAGGAAGCTGCGCCTCTAATTGACCCAGATCGCGGGCTTTTGAGCAATACATATCTAAAGGTGTGATCGCTAGATCTACGGCTGACCCCTTTGCTAGCAAAAGTTTAGCGCCAGCGCTGGGTAGTTCCTTCAGCGCCCACCGTAGAAGGCTGCGGCTGCGGTCTTGTTTGGGCGATCGCTTCGTCAATTCCACCCCATGTAGCTGATTCAAATAGTGATTGGACTTACCGTAGCGATACCACTGAGCATATAAATCCTTGATCGTCTGCCGGTGCCGATGCTCAATCACCGACTCAGTGGCATAGCGAATTTTCCAACCCGCTTCTTTTTGCACCCGCCAACAGATGTCCGCATCGCCGCCCGTCGTCAAATAAGGCCGAAACAGTCCGACATCTTTTAGCGCTGCTAGCCTGACACCCAAATTTGCCGTCTGTCCATACGGGCAAAACGAATGCGCCAGCGTATCTTCTTGGTGCATTATCTTTTTTCGTTCGGCGTAATTTTCTAAGAGCGTTTTGCCTGGAAAGGCCGCGATCCTACCAGCGACTAACCCCACTTTCTCATCTTCAAAAGGCTGCATTAACGCCATCAGCCAGTCCGGATGAGGATAGCAATCGGCATCTGTAAATGCCAAAAAATCGCCGGTCGCCGCCAAAATCGCGGTATTTCTAGCCGCGTAGGCACTCTGAATTTTGCCTTCGCTCATCGCCTTTAACGTCAGGCCCTTGCTTGCGAACTTTTCGACAGCACTGATCAAAATATCGGCGGTGCTGTCAATACTCGCATTGTCTACCAGCAAATATTCCACCCGATCTGCTGGATAGGTCTGCGCCATCAAACGGTCGAGCAATCCAGGCAAATCCTGCTCGCCATTGTAAATAGGCACAATGACAGAAACCGTTGGCAAGTAAAGAGAATCCAAATCCGCAGTCATGTTAGTTGTGTCAGTTGTGCACTCTAGCTTACCCATCGGCATCAACCATCGTTGCTATAAGTAAGCACCTCGGAGCCGCCGCCCAAACCAGAAGCCGCCACTCATCACTCATCACTCCCCATTGTCCTGTGCCTCCTAACTCACCCAAAGTCAGTATCTGCATTCCCACCTACAACCGCGCAGACATTCTGCCCTACGCCATTAACAGCGTCCTAAATCAAACCTACACAGACTTCGAACTGCTTATCTGCGACGACGCCTCGACTGATCGCACCGCAGAAGTCGTCGCCCGGTGGAACGATGAGCGCATCCGCTATATCCGTCATCCGCAAAACATCAAGCGCAGCCGCAATATGCATTCGGGCTACGAAGCAGCCAAAGGCCGATACTTCATCAAGTTTGACGATGACGACGCGCTGACGCCGACCTTTCTAGAGAAAACAGTGGCTGTGCTAGACGCTAACCCTTCAGTCCATTTCGTTTGCTCCGACCATTGGGTTATCAATGCAAAAAATCAGCGAGAGGAAGCGGCTACTGTCGCTAACTCTGCGAAGTGGGGAAAAGATCGTCTGTCGGCGGGCATGATCGACGATTTATTAGCAGAAACCTTTGTTCATCAAAGCTTGCAAGTGGGTTCCTCACTGTTTCGTAAAAGCAGCTTGGAGGCTGTAGATTTTATGCGATTGGAGGCGGATGGCTGTGAGGATTTTGATTTGTTGGTGAGAGGTGCGATCGCTCATCAAACCGCCTATTTCATCCCCGAACGCCTGATGGAATATCGCTTCCATGGCGGACAAACCAGCCTCAAACAAGATATTCACTTCCTCACCGCTAAGTCTTTTTGCCTGGACGGCTATCGCTTTCCTCAAAGGCCAGAGCTGGAAAAAATCAGACAGGATAGAGTCACTGAACTTAAGCAGGTACTAGCCATGCGCTTGATCGAAAAGGGAGAGACGCAGCAGGGCAGAACGCTCATTGCCGAACTCAAAAACGTCGGCAAACTCTCTACGCGAGCTAAAGTAGGTCAGGCGTTGTCCTATATGCCCCAAGGGATTAGACAACTCGTATTCAAAGGATTTCGCCAGATACGAGCTAAAGATTACAGCGAGAAAGTACGTAATGCAGCCGGATAAGCGATCGCGCTCCCAAACCCCAAACGCCCAAGCCAAAACTCGCAAGCGATACGCGATATTCGCCATCATGACCGTCGCCGTAATCGGCTGGGGTGGTTTCCTAAAATTTGGATTGCCCTTGCTCATACCTACCTTCCCGCCCGCTAATGCAGAAATAACGGACGCTCTTCCGCAAGCTGCTATCTCGCAAACAAGTAAACCGACTTACCAAACCTATGAGCTAAAGAACGCAACAATTCATATCGTTGCACTGCCCGCTGGAACGCGCTTGTCTGTCGCGGTTGCTGACGAACTCAAAACGGTCGAAGACTTCGCCCAACAAGAGAAGGCTTTGGCCGTTATTAATGGAGGTTTCTTTGATCCGCAGAACGGCAAAACGACTTCCCATCTAATTTTGCAAGGTAATACGGTCGGTAGCCCTAGCGATAACGAGAGGCTAATGGATAATCCCGACTTACAACCCTATCTTGATCGAATACTCAATCGTTCCGAGTTTCGGACTTATCAATGTCGCACCTCGTCTCAAACCTCTGAAATGCGATACGAAATAGCTGCTCACAGCGATCTATCTCCGCTCCCTAACACCTGTACTCTCGTCGATTTGATCGGTGCGGGGCCGCAGCTATTGCCCGAAGACACCTCTTATGAGGAAGGGTTTACAGATTATAAAGATGGTAAACGGGTGCGAGATGCGATTGGTGGCGCGGGGCCGAATGCTAGGAGCGCGATCGCCCTGACCGCCGACAACATTATTCTCCTTATCATGGTTGCGCAGCGTCCAGACGCCCCTGGCCTCACACTGCCAGAAGTCGCTGAATTCGCCACTTCGCTAGACGCAGTTAGCCTGCTAAATCTAGACGGCGGCAGTTCTTCCACGCTTTATTACAACGGACAAACCCACCTCGGACGATTAGATACAGGCGGGAACGCCATTGAGCGCCCAGTAAAGTCAGTCATCGTCGTCGGGCAATAAATGCTGCCACTGATGCTGAGTCACTGCTGTCTCTCCCGCCACTGCCAGCGCTCCCACGTAGGCCGCTGGCAAATCCATCAAATGCAGTCGCCATCCTGCCGAGCAGTTTTCAGGCACGCTCAGCAGCTCAGGTGGCTCTATCTGAACTTCTACCGTCTGCATAGATTGAGTCAATCCCAACCCAATTGCCTTCAAGTAAGCTTCTTTACAAGTCCACCGCTGCAAAAAGGCGCGAGACTGCGCTGCTACCGACTCGGCTTCAACCTGCTGCTGCTCGCTTGCAACTAGCGTCCGCTTCATCATGCCGTCAAGCCGCTGAATCGTTTTGACCTGCTCTATATCTACGCCCACTCTGCGCTCGTAACCCAACGCGCACAGAGCTATCCCGCCTGAATGTGACAGATTGAAATGAAAGTCACAGCCTTCACCCGTCAAAGTATGGGACAACGATTGCTGAGGCTTAGTCCCTAGACTCACCGCTGGCTTGCCATAGGTGCCATAACAAAAGTTAATCTGCTCAGGACGCTGATTGAGCTGACGTCCTAGCAAATGTCGCAAGGTTCCTCTAGCGATGACAAAGCGACGCCTATCTTTAAAGAATCGAAAGCGAGCCGCCTTATCTTTTTCATCTTGAGAGAGACAGCCAAGGTAGCGATCAATCAAATCGTCCGCTTTCACCGCCGAAGTTTGCAGCGGAATTTGCCAAATCTGAACAATATCGCGCTCCAAAACGGTCAAATTTATTGTCCCTAAATCCTACAGCCTAGTACGGCTAAGCCTTGGGTGAATTTTAGCAGCCATCCCACCTAGCAGACATTACCTTTACGGCATTCTTTGCGAATACTCACTATCATCTAAAACCTAACCATTTTCTCTTGGCAAACACCTATTCATGAGCCAGCAGACAGTTTCTTCATTACGAGCATCAACAGCCCCTCGAATTTGCATTGTAGGCGGTGGGTTTGGTGGCCTTTATACCGCGCTATATCTACAAAAGTATCGGCACTTACGCAAAGCCAAAATCGTGTTGATTGAGCCTAAGAATCGGTTTTTGTTTACGCCAATGATGTACGAGCTGATTACCGACGAACTAAAGGAATGGGAGATTGCGCCTACCTACAGCAGCCTGCTAACCGGAAAAAACGTCATCTGGAAACAAGCTCGAGCAGACGCTATTGACCTTCATAGTCAGGTAGTGAGCGTTGCTGGAGAAAAACTTGGTTATGACTACTTGGTCGTCGCAACTGGGGCTAAAAACCGTCCGGTTGATATTCCTGGCGTCGAGCAGCACACGCTGACGTTTCGTTCCTTGCAAGATGCGCTGGCGCTTAAGTCCAGGCTCGCTCAAATTGTTCAAAGCCAAAAACTTCAGCCAAATCCTTTTGCCCCGACGCAGATTGTAGTGGTTGGCGGGGGGCCTAGTGGGGTTGAGCTATCTGGCAAGGTGAAAGACTATCTCACGCATCGTGGGCTTCAGAATGTTCGAATCACATTGGTAGAAAGAGGAGAGACTATTCTGGTTCCTTTTAGGAAACGCTTGAGGCGGCTGGCGAAAAAGTCGCTATCGCGTCGCCAAATTGAGGTGATGACGGAAACTAGCGTGGCAGAAGTAACGGCTGACACAGTAACGATTGAAACGAAAAGTGGACGGCAAGTGTTGCCTAGTCGTCTGACGCTGTGGGCTGTTGGCACTCAGCCTCAACCTTGGCTAGGGGATCAATCGGTGCAAAGTAATGAGCAAGGGCAGCGGTTGACTCGGCGATCGCTCCAACTCATCGAATACGACAACGTATTTGTTCTGGGAGATAGCGCGACAGTTAATACCCAAGACAGCTCAGCAAAACCCGCACCCAGCACAGCTCAAGCCGCCTATCAAGCCGCCAGCCGAGTCGCCAAAAATCTATCGGCAATGACCCAAGGCAGCCAGCCCAAAGCGTTTAGCTATCTACATTTAGGCGACATGTTGACACTGGGAATTGGCGAAGCTGGGCTATGGAGCTTTGGACTAGCCATTGGCGGACAGCTAGCCGCCCTTTGTCGTCGCAGCGTGTACATTTTCCGAATGCCGACCCGCCGACACCAATTCAAGGTAGGACGCAGAGCCTTGAGCCAGCTAGGACGAGCCATTTTTATGCCGTGGAATCAATAGTCTTGTCAGCTCTCACCGTAAGATAGAATAGCTCCCTTCGAGTTTGTGTTTGTGGCTAAGCAATGACCAATTTTTCTCGGCAAACTGGGCCATTTGGCAAGCTTCGGCGATGGGTCACTAAAACGCCAGATAGATCGCTGGACAAAGCCTATGGAGCCGCCCTAAAAATTCGTCAAATAGAAGTCGATCACTTCGGCGGGCAGCTCGTCTCAAAAGACTATGGCAACTACAGCCGTAGCGCTTATCGGCTGCTCCAAAAAGACTTAACAAAATACCTTGGCGTTATCAAAAGGCAAATGACGGCGTTCAAGGCGAGCAGTGCGGTATTTCCGGTCAATGACACGGGGCAGCTAGACACGCCTCTGCCGGACGATACTCCGGTCAATCAAATCAGCGGGCCTGCCATTTTCTTTAGCAAGCTACAGCTCGTTGATGAGACGCTAGAACGGTATCAGCAGCCGTCTGCTTTTGCTACGCCTGCTTTTGCGCTAAATCAGTTGCAAACTCGTCCGCTAACCGGACTCTCTAAAAGCGAAACGGGCGGTATTACTACCGAAGACACCGCCAACGAAGCCCTAACTAGCCGTAGCAGCGTACTACCTCGCTCTATCCTGCGTACGGTAGACCGCATCAAGCAAGATCTCGATCCAGATGCAGAAACGGAAGTGGTTCGCAACTTCCGCATGTCTAAAACGCAGACTACCGTTGCGATTACGTTTGTGCTTCAGCTAGTGATTATTCCGCTACTGGCGCAGTATCTCAGCAAAAATTTTATCGTGCGGCCCATCGTGGCGCAGGTACGCAGCGATACGCAGGCTGAGGTTTTCCTCAATGCAGAAATGGAAGAAGAAGCGCTGCACGAGCTGCAACAGTATGAGGAGCGGCTGCGGTTTGAGGTACTGCTTGGGAAAACGCCGGAAATTGGCGAGCAGGATATTGAAAACCGGGTGAAGCAGAAGGCGCTATTTATTGAAGAGGAGTATCGCGATCGCAGTGCCGATGCGGTGAATAATGTGTTTGCCGATGCGATCGCCGTCATCACTTTCTCGCTGCTACTGACCAACTGCAAGCAAAAAGTAGCTACCCTCAAAGCTTTTATAGACGAAATTGTCTACGGACTCAGCGACAGTGCCAAAGCATTTTTGATTATTCTATTTACCGATACCTTTGTAGGATTCCACTCACCTCACGGCTGGGAAGTGCTGCTAGAAGGGTTCGCCAATCATTTAGGGCTACCGGCCAATCGGAACTTTATATTCCTGTTCATTGCCACTTTCCCCGTCATTCTAGACACAGTATTTAAGTACTGGATCTTCCGCTACCTCAATCGCATCTCACCGTCGGCTGTGGCCACCTACAAAAACATGAACGAATAGTAAAGCTCGCTCTGGTAGACGGACTTCAACTACGCTCAGCCCTCAGTAAACGTCGCAGCGGGCACTGAGCGTAGTCGAAATGCGCTTTACAGATGGCTCGACCCGCTCACTTAGCTAATTACAGACACGCCAATTACAGAGCAGACAATTAGGAACCAGTCTTCTTACTGGCCGTTTGAATGTACAAAATCAAAAGAAAGACAGTGGGCACGAAGACGAATAAAACGCTGGCCACAAACCCTAGCTTGTTAGTTTCCATAGAACCTGACTTGCTCCTAAATGCTGATTAATCTATTGCCCTTAGCATATCATCACTCAGCCGCCGAGTAGCTCTCGTCCGCCTCAGCAGAAGTTGACTCAATTGCCTTATTTGCAGCCTCTTCAGCCGCTTTTCTGGCAGCCGCCTCGGCCTTGGCCTTTTTCAGGCTCTCCTTCTTGTCGGGCTTGGTCACCACGCTAATTGGTCCCTGTACCGTAGCTTGGCAGGCCAGTCTGCAGCTAGAAGGCCGCTTTCGCAGCATCTTTTCCTCTACAGCAGTTCTGGGAGAAAGATTGTTCGCCCCTTCGACAATATCGACCACGCAAGTTCCACACTGGCCATAGCCACCGCACTGCGTGAGTTTGGCCATAAAGGTGTAGATGTCAATATTGTTTTCTTGAGCCTTAAATCTCAAGTTAGCGCCCACTGCGGCCTCTATTTCCTGGTCTTCCTTAATAAACTTAATCCGAACCATAGCCTGCTTTAACCTGTGTTCTTTAGAGAGTGTTGCCTTGAGCACTTGATGAGAAACCGTTACACTTCTTTATACACCTTTGCTTTTACTTTTTTGCCAGTAGATTCGGCGAGCAGGTTGAGATCTCGTTAACTCTACGCCAAAATAGGACAGGTGGAGGTGGGGTGTAGTAGCCAAATATCCGAACTCACTAGGGTTGGAGAGGTTCTATATCTGGTAGCCTTAGTATTATCTGAAGCCTTCGTCAGTAGGCATCAAGTTTAACGAACACACGCCTTCGCTTTAAGAAAGTTAAAGGTCAGGCGTTAATTAAAGAAAACAAACAAGAGAAAAACAAGGAGGAGCGTAGTCAATGGGTCTACCTTGGTACCGAGTACATACCGTCGTCCTGAACGATCCGGGCCGACTGATTTCTGTACATTTAATGCATACCGCACTCGTCGCGGGTTGGGCAGGCTCTATGGCCTTGTTCGAGCTAGCGACTTTCGATCCGAGCGATCCTGTGCTGAACCCGATGTGGCGACAGGGCATGTTCGTACTACCCTTTATGACTCGCCTGGGTGTAACCGGGTCTTGGGGTGGCTGGGATGTCACGGGTGCGACAAACGTCAATCCCGGCTTTTGGTCGTTTGAAGGTGTGGCCCTCGCTCACATCGTACTATCAGGTCTACTATTCTTGGCCGCTTGCTGGCACTGGGTCTATTGGGATCTAGAGCTATTTCGCGATCCTAGAACGGGCGAGCCAGCCTTGGACTTGCCTAAAATGTTCGGCATTCATCTATTTTTATCGGGCCTTCTTTGCTTCGGCTTTGGAGCCTTTCACCTCACGGGCCTTTGGGGGCCTGGTATGTGGGTTTCTGACCCTTATGGACTCACCGGGCACGTTCAAGGCGTTGCACCAGAGTGGGGGCCAGCCGGATTTAACCCCTTCAATGCGGGCGGCGTAGTGGCTCACCACATCGCAGCGGGCATTGTCGGCATTGTGGCCGGTCTGTTCCACCTCACGGTGAGACCGCCTCAGCGTCTGTACAAGGCTCTGCGTATGGGTAACATTGAAACCGTATTGTCCAGCTCGATTGCGGCTGTGTTTTTCGCAGCGTTCATCGTGGCCGGTACGATGTGGTACGGCTCTGCCACTACACCCATTGAGTTATTTGGCCCCACCCGCTATCAGTGGGACGGTAGCTACTTTGCCCAAGAAATTGAGCGCAGAGTGCAAACGGCTACGGCTAGAGGCACTTCGGAAGAAGACGCTTACGCTCAGGTTCCTGAGAAGCTGGCCTTTTACGACTACGTGGGCAACAGTCCTGCAAAAGGCGGTCTATTCCGCGTAGGCCCCATGGATTCGGGTGACGGTATTGCCACTGCATGGCTGGGCCACCCTGTCTTCCACGACGGGGAAGGTCGCGAGCTTTCGGTCCGCCGCTTGCCTAACTTCTTCGAAACGTTCCCGGTTGTCCTGGTAGACAGAGATGGCGAGCTTCGCGCCGACATTCCTTTCCGTCGCGCTGAGTCCAAGTACGGCTTTGAGCAGACGGGCGTTGTGGTTGACTTCTACGGCGGTGAGCTAGATGGTCAGCATATCGACGACCCCGCAGCGGTTAAGCGCTATGCGCGTAAAGCTCAGCTAGGTGAACCTTTTGAGTTTGATCGTAAAACGTTAGATTCTGACGGTGTATTCCGCTCGAGTCCTCGCGGCTGGTTTACTTACGGTCATGCTTGTTTCGCACTGCTGTTCTTCTTCGGCCACATTTGGCACGGGTCGAGAACGCTGTTTAGAGACGTATTTGCGGGCGTTGACCCCGACCTCTCTCCTGAGCAGGTTGAGTGGGGCTACTTCCAGAAAGTGGGCGACCTTTCTACAAAGGCAGCTAATAGAAGCTAACGCTTAAAGGCGGCAAGTAATTGAACTGCTTGTCGCCTTATTTGTCTGTGTATCGAGAGTCGTTGTAAAGCGACGAAATGTAACGATAGAGCGCGACGATAAAGGCGAGCTAAGTTTGAATCCTTTAGACTGGTAGTAGCCTTTAACGTCTTAAGCTCGAAAGTTTAGGTCAAAAGTTTGAACCAATGACCTGGACGACCTGTTGTTTATTTAGGAATGAATCATGGAAGCCGTTGCTTACATCTTGATCTTTGCCTGCATCATTGGAACTTTATTTTTTGCGATCGCCTTTCGCGAACCCCCTAAAATTACCAAAGACTAATCAGGCCCCAATCGAGCGGCCAAAGACAAACGTTCCGCTCGATTTAAAAAGCCGAGGTTCCCTATAGCGGAGCCTCGGCTTTCTGTTTGCTTCTTTTGATCCGCCTAGCTGCGATCGTGAGTATTCTTTGCTTATTAGTTGTCAATAGTTTGAGACCGGCTCATTTTGTCGTAACGTTGCCATAGTAGTCATCAATCGACTGCCTTAGAGGTTTCGCGCCCATGCACTGCCCGTTTTGCCAACATCCTAATAATCGCGTTTTAGAATCTAGGTCGGCAGAGTCGGACAGAAGCATTCGTCGCCGCAGAGAATGCCTACAATGCGAACGCCGCTTTACCACCTACGAGCGCATTGAATACGTGCCTATTATGGTGGTAAAGCGAGACGGCTCGCGTGAGTCGTTTGATCGCTCCAAGCTTTTGCGCGGCGTGGTGACTGCCTGCGAAAAAACCGGCGTAAACGCTCATGCGATGGAAATGCTGGTAGACGAAATTGAGGCGGAGCTTCAGCAGCAAGCTATTCGAGAAATTACCAGCGAAGGCATTGGCGAAAAAGTGCTGGCCCGACTGCGGCAGCTCAATGAGGTTGCCTACGTTCGATTCGCCTCTGTATACAGACAGTTTCAGGGTATTCGCGACTTTACAGAAACGCTCAGCCAAATGAGAGGCCATAGTCAAGATCAGGTCGGTTCAGCGTCAGCTACTACAGAGAAAACACCTGTAGAGTCGCTCGGCTAGAGCTTTAGCTAAATATTCTAGCTAAAGCTCTGTGCGCTTTGGAAAGCCCAACTAAGATTCGTGTGACTTTTGTCTCATAATTGATCTATGATTGATATCCTTGTGACAGGAGACCTCGAAGGCTGACTAAGCCTTCTCCAACTTAGAAAACGTTAGTAAGTTAACATTAGTAAGTTTTACAAGCGGTGCGTGCGCTATTTTGCTCAGATCTAGCCGGTTTTTGACAGCGGGCTAAAGAGCAAAGACTGTGCGATCGCGAGGTGTTCACTCATTCGTGGAGAATAACTGTAGGAAACATCTAGCATGGCCAACCCGGATACTCAAAAGATTGACATTGGTTTTACTCAAGAAGACTTTGCGGCACTTTTAGATCAATACGACTACAACTTTAACCCTGGCGACATTGTGCCTGGCACCGTGTTTAGCATTGAGCCAAGGGGTGCTCTGATTGATATTGGCGCGAAGACTGCGGCATATCTCCCGATTCAGGAGATGTCGATCAACCGAGTTGAAGGGGCTGAAGAAGTTTTGCAGTCTAACGAGACGCGCGAATTCTTCATCTTGACCGACGACAACGAAGACGGTCAGCTAACGCTCTCTATTCGCAGAATTGAATACATGCGAGCCTGGGAACGGGTGCGTCAGCTTCAGCAGGAAGACGCCACCGTTCGCTCCTTAGTATTTGCGACTAACCGAGGCGGTGCGCTAGTTCGCATTGAAGGGCTGCGCGGATTTATTCCGGGTTCTCACATCAGCACTCGCAAGCCTAAGGAAGATTTAGTTGGCGAAGAGCTGCCTCTGAAGTTTTTGGAAGTAGACGAAGAGCGTAATCGCCTTGTACTGAGCCATCGTCGTGCTTTGGTTGAGCGGAAGATGAACGGCTTGCAGGTCAGCGAAGTTGTGATTGGTACGGTTCGCGGTTTGAAGCCATACGGTGCGTTTATCGACATTGGCGGCGTTAGCGGTTTGCTACACATCTCTGAGATTTCTCACGACCATATTGATACGCCCAACTCGGTATTAAATGTGAACGATGAGATTAAGGTGATGATTATTGATTTGGACGCTGAGCGCGGTCGAATTTCACTCTCGACTAAGCAGCTAGAGCCAGAACCGGGCGATATGGTGAAAAATCCTGAGCTGGTGTACGAGAAAGCAGAAGAGATGGCTGAGCGCTATCGCGAGCAGCTTCGACAAAAAGCCATGGGTGAGTCGGGCGAAGCTGCATCGGATGAGGGTGATTTTGTTGAAGAAGAAGAGCTGGTCACTGTTGAATAAATAGTGAAGCAATCGGCTGAGTAACCTAGCTGAGTAAAACTATAAAGGGGAAAGGGCGATCGCTCTTTTCCCTTTTTTATGGCTGTTTCATTTATCCGTGTAAAGGAGCTAGCAGTAGCCAGTGGCGACTATTCGATGTTGCGGCCATCTGTTTCAAAATATATCGGCAGTGCTGTTTGACAAAGATGGCACACTGGCAACTGTAGAAAATTATCTCATTGCGCTAGGTCAGGAAAGAACGCGTCAGATAGATCTTGTTGTCCCTGGAGTAGCCAACGGGATAGCCGCCGCTATGGGGATTACAGAAAAAATGATTGACCCGACGGGTCTGATGGCGATCGCTAGCCGCAAAGAAAACGAAGTAGCCGCCGCCGCCTACGTAGCCGCAACGGGTAAGGGTTGGATGGCGTCGCTAAGCATAGTGAGAGCAGCTTTCGATTGCGCAGAGGCACAACTGCCTCCAAAGGTGTCTCAAACGCCTTTGACTGTCGGGGGGCGATCGCTCATTTCTCAACTGCGGGCAACCGAGATAAAAGTCGGCATCGTTTCTTCAGATACGCACGCTGCCGTTGGTGAGTTCATCTCACACCACGACCTGACTAGCGAGATCGACTGGTACTGCGGCGCATCTACAGCAACCCCCGAAAAAACAGCACCCGGTTTTTTATCGTTTGCCTGCACAGTAATAGGGCAACCCCCAGGACAAACCTTAGTAATTGGAGATTCAGCCGCTGATCTATCGTTAGCAAACCAGGGAGCCGCAGGATTTTTGGCCATGGTTGGCGCTTGGCGCAGCCCCCCGGTTGTGCCGGGCGCGCAAATAATCATTCATCAACTTTCTCAAGTTGAATGTTTCGACTAGAAGCCTATGAGCCTCTTGAATTGGTGAAAGGCTCTAGCTGAGCAATAATACTGACTAGGTAATATAATTTTTACTGCTTGATACGACCGTTTAATGCTCATGGCCGCAGCTAGCCGCAGTAAGGTTTATAGGCATCGTTAAAATTTAGCAAAGGCAGTTTTAGACCGCTTGCGCTCAGCAAACTTTTAAAGTGAAGGAGGATTGGCTATTGTCGCGTCGTTACTTATTTACATCAGAATCAGTCACAGAGGGGCATCCCGATAAAATCTGCGACCAGATCTCAGACACCATTCTAGATACTATGCTGGCCTTAGACCCCGACAGCCGGGTCGCCGCTGAAGTCGTCGTGAATACGGGCCTGGTACTCGTCACTGGCGAAATTTCTTCCAAGGCAAAGGTGAACTTTGTTGAGGTCGTCCGCAAGAAAATTGCTGAGATTGGCTACACCAACCCCAAAAACAACGGATTTTCTGCCGATAGCTGCTCCGTCCTGATTGCTATTGACGAACAGTCTGCGGATATCGCTCAGGGCGTAGACCAAGCCCAGGAATCCCGTGCGAAAACCAGCGACGAGCGCTGGGATGCAGTTGGAGCAGGCGACCAGGGTTTGATGTTTGGCTTTGCTTGCAACGAAACGCCAGAGCTAATGCCCTTGCCTATCTGCTTAGCTCATCGCATTTCTTTAGAGCTAGCTCGCGTTAGAAAGTCCGGTCGATTGGACTATTTGGGGCCGGATGGCAAAACGCAGGTAACTGTTGAGTACGAAGATGGTAAGCCAGTTGGCATTGATACAGTGCTGGTTTCGACGCAGCATACAGAAACTATCGACGGCCTTAGCAGCAATGAAGACGTACAGGCCAGAATTAAAAAAGACCTGTGGCAAGCCGTGGTGCTCCCTGCCTTCGCCGGTTTAGACATTCAGCCTGGTGAAAGCACTCGCTTTTTGGTCAACCCTACCGGCAAGTTTGTAATCGGTGGACCACAAGGCGACTCTGGCCTCACCGGACGCAAAATCATTGTCGATACTTACGGCGGCTATTCCCGTCATGGTGGCGGTGCGTTCTCTGGTAAAGATCCCACAAAGGTAGACCGTAGTGCGGCCTATGCTGGTCGCTATGTTGCTAAGAACATTGTTGCTGCCGGTCTCGCGGACAAGTGCGAAGTTCAGCTCAGCTATGCGATTGGTGTGGCTCGTCCGGTGAGCATCTTTGTTGAAACCTTTGGCACCGGGAGTATTCCGGATGACAAGCTGCTGGATTTGGTCACAGAGCACTTTGAGCTTAGACCCGCTGGTATTATCGAAACGTTCAACCTCAGAGGGCTTCCTCAAGAGCGCGGCGGACGTTTTTATCAGGACATTGCGGCTTACGGACACTTTGGCCGAGAAGATCTGGATTTGCCTTGGGAGAAGACAGACAAAGTTGAAGCGCTTAAAGCGGCGACAGAGAAACTGGCAGCGACCGTATAATGGTTGCGATCTGGTTGTTACGGCAGGTTCGTATCAGCCAGGTTTTTGCAAAATAAGCGCTGAGTAGTCGTTTATGACGTAGGCAGTGCAGACAATTAATTGGCTAGTTTTTAGAAGAGGCGATTGGACTGATGGTTCAATCGCCTCTTTTGATTTGAGAGTGAATCCTGCGCTGATTGCTGACTCGACAGCTTGTCGAGTTGCGTTGTTGAGTTTGGTGATAGGTTGAATATAGATGCCACTGCGTTGGCTTTGTCCGATTGCAGAGAGTCGCTTTCATGAATGCCTTTTCGCCTCATCGACCCAAAAACCTGTCTCTAGGCCCTTTAGAGACTGAAATTATTGAAATTTTGTGGCTGCTGGGGCCAACCTCGGCAACGGCAGTACATCAGCACATTTTGCAAGATATAGACCGAGATCTGACCTATTCCTCGGTGTCTACTGTGCTGAAGCGGCTGATAAAGAAAGGCTGGGTGGTGTGCGATCGCTCTCAAAAAATTCAGATCTGGAAAACGACGCTTTCTCAAGCGCAAGCTGAAATTCTGACTGCCCAGGAGCAGCTACAGCGCTTTTTGGCCGTCGGTAGCCCAGACATCGTCGCGGCCTTTGCCGATACGCTGGATGACGATAGCTTGGCTCAGATAGACGCGATCGCTCAAAAAATTCAGGCCGCTAGAGCAGCTAGGAATACAGCTAAGGCTCAGTTGGAAGCAGTCGCTGATGAAGAAATTGGGAGGGCACTGTGATGATGCACTTGCAGATGATTGGGCTAGCTGGGGCGATCGCGGTTGGCAGTCGGCTGTTGGCTCGAATAAAACCTGCTGACACTAGCTGGCGAATCCGCTGGCAAACGACGCTAACGACTTTTGTGGTGCCGCCTTTATTTTTGATGGCTACGGCGATCTCAATTGTTGCGATGGGCATGAGCGACACCCCGCGTTGGGAAGGGGAGTTAAGCTTTACGGTTGCGGCTGGATTTGTGGTAGCAGCCGCAACCTTGTGGCTTCAAATTATCTGGCTAGCGGTCAAAACGCAGCGACAGATGAGACAGTATCCCCAGAAAATTATCCGCTCGACAGCAGAGCGAGGCAATGGAACGCCTGGGCGGGTGGTCGAAACCTCTGCTGTTTTTAGCGCTCAAATTGGGCTGTGGGCATCTGAGCTGGTGGTGAGCCGAGGGCTGCTAGAGTATTTGGATGCAGAGCACTTAGAGGCGGTACTAGCACACGAGTCTGGCCATGCGCACTATCGCGATACCTTTTGGTTTTTCTGGTTGGGTGGGCTAAGACGACTAACCTGCTGGCTGCCCCAAAGTGAAGCGCTATGGCAAGAGCTGCTGTTGCTACGAGAAGTTCGCGCTGATGAGTGGGCCGCTCGCCGAGTAGATAGCCTGGTGCTGGCAGAGTCTTTAATGAGCGTGATTACCGCGCCTTTGCTGAATACGGAAACTATTTGCGCTAGCTTTAGCTGCGCGGCCCCTCGTAGCAGACTCGCTCAAAGGGTCGATGCTTTACTGATGGGAGCGCCCGCTTTGGCCCAAACGTCCCGTTGGTTTTCGGCCGTGCAGTGGGGAGCGATCGCCCTATCGCTATCACCCTTAACTACCATTCCGTTTCACCACTAGTTTTCGATTGATCTTAAAGAGCGAAGGTCATCAAGCCTCTAAGGAGCGCGAACAACCGTCACTGAAGATAGGTTCTCTCAGGTCACTTGGGTCATTAGTATTAGCTAGCAGCTTTGTAGAAAAGTAGGCAATATGACTAGTAAAAGCAACCGTCCCCTCGACGTTTTCGATCCGCAGATTCAAACCCAAGTGCAAGACAGCCTACAGCGTCAGCGAGCATTCTTTGCGACGGGAGAAACGAGATCGCTCCCTTTTCGTCGCACCCAGCTACAGCACCTTAAAGAGAATATTACTGCTGCGACAGAAGACATCTATGCAGCGCTAGCCGCCGATCTGGGCAAGTGCAAAACCGAAGCCTATCTGAGCGAAGTAGCGCTAGCGCTAGGAGATATTGACGATGCGCTGAAGCATTTATCTAGCTGGAGCAAACCGCAGCGAGTCGGTATTCCTCTTCCCTTTCAGCCAGCAAAAGGAAAAGTTGTGCCAGAGCCGCTGGGCGTAGTGCTGATTATTAGTCCTTGGAACTATCCGTTTCACTTAGCGATCGGGCCTTTGGTGAGTGCGATCGCCGCTGGCAACTGTGCAATTGTGAAACCTTCTGAGATTGCTCCCTACACGTCGAAGTTGCTATACCAACTAATTGGGCGAACCTTTGCGGACGACTATGTCATGGCGATAGAAGGCGATGCTGAAACGGCTAAAGCGTTGCTAGCTGAACCCTTTGACCATATTTTTTTCACTGGTAGCTCGACCGTTGGCAAACTCGTGATGCGAGCTGCCGCCGAACATTTAACGCCCGTGACGCTAGAGCTAGGCGGGAAAAGTCCCTGCGTGGTGTCTGCTAGCGCAAACCTTGAAGTCGCGGCTCGGCGAATTATTTGGGGGAAAACGTTCAACGCCGGACAAACCTGCGTAGCTCCGGATTACTTACTGGTACATCGCAGTATAAAAGCGCCTCTAATGGCTGCGATCGCCCAGACCATTCAAGCCTTTTTTGGTGAGGATATGGTCAAAAGTCCTGACTATGGGCGGATTGTGAGCGATCGCCATTTCCAAAGGCTCCAGTCCATAATGGAAGAAGCCTTGAGCAGCGGTAAAAAGATCGTCGGTGGCCGGTGCGATGCGGAAACGCGATATATGGAGCTGACCGTAGTTGATGACATGCCTATGACCGCCACCGTCATGCAGGAAGAGATTTTTGGGCCGATTTTGCCGGTAGTGAGCTTTGATGAAATTTCGGAGGCGATCGCCTTTATCAACCAGCGTCCGAAGCCCCTAGCGATTTATCTCTTTTCAACCAACCGTAAAGAGCAGAAAGTCGTTCAAACTCAAACTTCATCTGGCGGTTTGTGCTTTAACGAAACGATTACTCAGTATGCGATTCCCGGACTGCCTTTTGGCGGAGTAGGGACAAGTGGCATGGGGAAAGCCCACGGAAAAGCCGGATTTGAAACATTTTCGCATCGTAAAACGGTCATGGGTAAATCTAACTGGCTGGATCTGCCTTTGCGCTATCCCCCCTATAAAAACAAGCTAGGATTTCTAGAGAAACTTTTGTAGCCTACAAGATTCTATACAAATACGAGAATGCGGCCATGGACACAATAATTCAAGCGGCTTTGAAAGAATGGTCTGTGGCTGTAGATGCTTTGAGCAGAGGTGAAACCATTGTGCTGCTGAGAAAAGGCGGCATTAAAGAGCACAAAGGACGGTTCACAGCGCAGGCAGAGCGGGCCGTTTTGTTTCCTACCTTTGAGCATCAGAAGCCGGAATTATTAAAGCCTCACTACCAAAGCTTAGTCCCGCCGGTTAGCTCTGGCTGGCATCCGCCCACTATCGAGCTAAAAGCTTGGGCAGAAATTTCTGATATTTTTCTGACTACCGATGAGGAAAAAGTCTTGGCTTTGGCTGATTTCCATATCTGGCGATCGCAGCTAGCCCAAGAAAGACTGAAGTGGAAACCTCAGCAGCCGCTATACGTGATGGCTTTGAGAGTGTATTTGCTAGCAGAACCCATGATTATTCCCTGGACAGAAAGCTATCGGGGCTGTCGCTCTTGGGTTGATTTGGATGAGGCATTAGTCGTAGAAAAAGCGCTTCCGGCGATCGCCGAAACCGACTACAAAGCTGAAGTGGCTAAGATAGAAGCTCTGCTGAGCTGAGACAGAGGGCTGATCTTAGGACGAGGTTTTTTGGTGAGCGATCGCGCCTCTATCAGCTCTATCAATACGCACTTGATCGCGAGCGTCCTTAGCCGCGCTCCCTTCAGCAAAAACCACCTCAGAAGAGTTTACCTCAGCCGAAACTGGCTCCTCGACAGGCTTTGGAATACGCGGAGCCACAATGGTGACGGTAGTCCCTTTCCCTTCACCCCCGCTATAGATCGCAATATCGCCCTGCATCAGCCGCATAAAATTCCGAGAGATCGCCAGCCCCAGCCCTGTTCCTTCGTAAGGACGCGTATGCGAGCCATCTATCATCACAAACGGCTTAAAGAGTTTTTTTAGATTTTTGGGCGCAATTCCAATTCCCGTATCTCGAACGACGATTTTCACCCAGGCATCCGGCGGCATAAAAATCTCAGTGGCTTGAGCAGAGGTCTCTATCGCGCTGTTAGAGCCATAGCCCACAGGACTGTAGACATTACCGAAGGGCATCGCCATGTCGCTCTCGTCTGTAGTCACACGGACAGTAACCGAACCCTGATCGGTAAACTTCAGGGCATTCGAAAGCACGTTGATCAGCACCTGCTTAAAACGAGAATGATCGGCCGGAATCATAATCGGCGTCGATGGCTCTGGACGGACTAGCTGCACTCCTTTTTGCTGAAAGGGTAACTGCTGCATAGTCAGCACATCTGCCAGCACATGACGCAAATCGACCGGCTTAATATCGACATCAAGCGTACCAGCCTCAATTTTGGCAATGCTCAAAATATCTTCAATCACAGCCAGCAGATGTAGCGCCGCGTTGTCTGCCTGCTGCAAAAAGTCTAATTCCTCTGCTTTGCTATCGCACAGCCCGTCGCGAATCACCCGAATAGATCCAATGATGCCGTTAAGCGGTGTCCTCAATTCGTGCGAGGTATTCGCCAAAAACTCGTTCTTTAGCTGGTTGGCGCTCTGCGCATCTTGCCATGCCTGCCGCAGCTCTGCGGCGTTTTCACCCAGCCGCTTTAGCATCCGCTCGATGACAGTGCCCAGGTAGTCTAGCTCCCAAATGTAGGAGGTATGAGGTGCTGGCCTAACGAAGGTTAAGTCGTCCACATCCTGAGTGTAGCGAATCAGCCGTTCGACCGGGAGTGAGAGCGATCGCGCCACATAAATCGCCAGCAAAGAGCTTGCTATCAAAAGGCCAATGGTCAGCACCAGCAGCACCTGACGGATGTCGTTAAGGCCATATAGCGCCTGATCAATAGGCGTGACCGCAAGCACTGTCCAAACCCGATTCTGCTTAGGACTCGCAGGCACCTCAAAGCCGCTATAGCCAGTTAGCCACTGACTCTTTACGCCCGGAATAAACCCAGACAGATGAGTGAAGTCATCTCTGTTTTCTTTGACGCTACCCACAATATCGCTGAGCTTTTCGGCATCGAGTAAGTCTTTGATGTCTTTGCCAACCTGTGTTTTGTCAGGATGAGTCACCACGATATTGTTGGCATCAATGACCACCGTTTCGCCCACCAAAGACTGCGCGCCCGTATCTTGTAGCTGGTATAGCCATACTTCCATAGCCAGCGTGTAAATTAACCGGCCGCTTTGGTTGTAAAGCGGACTGGCCACGACAAATTTAATCAAGGCCCGTTCTGACTCGGAGCTGTTGATCGGTCGGCTATTGGGCGAGTTCGATAGCTCGCGCTGTCGTTCTGAAATAGCTTCGGGCGGTGAGCCAGAGAAGGGCGGTTCACTCGCGGGCTGGTTTGTCCCGGTAGAGAACACGTAAAAGTCGGCTTTTTCTACGCTGCCGCTCTGCAGCCAGGGAACTTGCTTAGCACTAGGAACGATAGAACGGCGATTGCAAGTATTAACCGCTGCTGCTTTTGCTTTAGGGGCCAGCAGCTCCACGCATTTAATCGTGTAAGGTGTGTCTTCTTCAAACTGAGCGAGCGTCGCTTTAATCGTTTCGGCGTCGCCCGATTGAAAGGCGGTGGTCTGCGCGAGCAAGTTCATATCGGCTTCGACGGAGCGAATGCCAGTTTCGAGTTCTTCTGCTTTGCGAATAGCGCTACTCGTCAGATTTTGCCGCGCCGTTGTCAGCAGGCTGGTTCTGGCTTTACGCAGCGCAACGGCCTGCCCAATCAGTAGTATTGGGACACTAAAGGCCAATATTTTAAGGAGTAAATTGCGCCTGAAGGAACGTGGGCGTTTAGCCATAACAATACAAATGGCTGAGAGAAAAGGGTATGGACAAGCGAGGTCTCAGTTTAGAAGAGAGGGCAGTAGCAGGCTAATAAATCCGGCTGAGTCAACGGGCGATCGCTCCAAAAGCATTCTCGACTAGCAAATGCACTAGCGTTGAACCTGGGAAAATTTGCGCGATGAGTCTTTCTCAGTTTATCTGTCGAGTCCGCGATAGCACGTAAAGCCGCCCAAAGTTGGCCATGGTTTTAACAAACATAAAGAATTAGGTATGGTTACAACCAAGCTTGATGAGTCAGCCGGATAGCAAGTCCAGCCTTCCTTGCTCAAACTAAACCCATTTCACTGGGTCGTGCTCAACTTAGACCATAGAATCCAAGATAGAACTCCTGTATGGTTTCCGCCGCTTTACCCCAACCGCCCACCGTCTCCAACCGAAGCAATCGGCCTCATGTGACAGCGATTCTAGCCATGAGTGCGGATGGCAAAATTGCAGATGCCAAACAAAGCGCAGCTAGATTTCCTTCTGCAATAGACCAATCACATTTGGAGCGCCAGGTGGCTAGCACCGACGCAACGCTATTCGGGGCAAGCACATTACGGGCCTATCAGACAACGCTGTCTGTCAGTACCCCAGACTTGATTGAGCAGCGGCGATCGCAAGGTAAACCCGACCAGCCCGTTCAGATTGTCTGCTCGGCCTCTGGCAAGCTCGACAGTCGCTGGCGCTTCTTTCAGCAGCCAATTCCACGCCGACTAATCACCACGCTAGAAGGCTTACAGTACTGGAAAGATCATTTAGAACCCCCATCTGCTCAGATTCAAAACAAGTCTCAATCCGTTGAGCAGAAGTTTTTTGAGCATGTGCTGATCACCGAGCGCCCATTTGACTGGCCTAAGGTCATGCAAAATCTATACGCTGGAACCTCAGCGCTGTCGGCAATCACTAGCCGCCGTCCGATTAAGCAGCTTTTGGTTATGGGTGGCGGCGAGCTGGTGGCCTCGCTGCTGACAGATGGGCTAGTTGATGAGCTGTATCTCACGGTTTGCCCATTGCTAATTGGCGGGAAGACGGCACCGACGCCCGTAGGTGGATTGGGCTTTACGCTACCCAGGACGCCGCAGTTGAAATTAGAGTCGGCTAAAACTGAGGGCGACGAAGTGTTTTTACATTACACAGTCAGTGCGGCCTCTCCTGTGCCGACTGTGTAATGACGAAGACCCATTTGGACTTTAAACAACAAAAAGCCCCTCAGTCACTAGGACTGAGAGGCTTTCTATTGGGTCACCCCATCAAGATATAATCGTTAAACAACTACATCTCGGTTTCAGCTAGGCGTTGATGGCAGGCGCGCTCAAAGCTACAGGTGCAGCTTCGCCAGCAGCCAAGTCCAGCGGGAAGTTGTGAGCGTTGCGCTCGTGCATTACTTCCATACCCAAGTTTGCTC
>QBMC01000057.1 GCA_003242035.1 Nodosilinea foveolarum
GATAAACATTGGTTGTTCGCTAGCACTCACCGGCTTATATCCCACCCTTAAAAGAGGTGGGCTTTACGCTCGATTCTGTAAAATCTTATGTTAAGCCGCCTCAAACGTCATGGCGACGCCATTCATGCAGTAGCGTTTGCCGGTTGGTTTGGGGCCATCGTCGAATACATGGCCTAGATGTCCGCCGCAGCGATCGCAATGCACCTCAGTACGCGTCATGAAAAATGAGCGGTCAGCGGTGGTGGCAACGGCATTTTTAAGGGGGGCATAAAAGCTGGGCCAGCCGGTGCCACTATCAAACTTAGCCTCTGAGGAAAACACCGGATTGCTACAGCCCGCGCAGCTATAAGTTCCAGCAGTGAATAGCTTATCGAGTGGGCTGCTGTACGGCGGCTCAGTTTTTGCCTGTCTGAGTACGTCGAATTCTTCGGGCGTTAAGGTTTTACGCCACTCTTCTGCTGTTTTAGTGACTTCATAATTATTGGCCTTCATCAGCTCTACTTCAGATTGTGAGGCAGTATCTGGTGAGTTTGCGGCTTTGGGTTGCGAGGAGGGGGCTGATTTTGACTGGGTGGCTAGACGGAGAAGGGCGATCGCGCCGACCAAGGCTCCACCGGCCTGCAAAAATTGACGTTTATTCATGGACAAAAGACTTCACCTGAATTCTGAAACACATATATTTTTAGTGTAAACAATGTCGCTGAGCCTTTGCTGAACTTCAAGTAAGCGCGACCCAAGCTGGAGATAAGAACAGCCTGAGCCGCGCTAACGGAGGAAACAACCTTACCTTTGATCTGGCAATCGGCTATCTAGCAATCGGCTGACGACCCCGCTCTATCCCCTGGTCTTTGAGCAGGGTAGAAATCAGCGACACTGGCTGCTGCTTGTGCGGCCAAGCAAACGCATGGCGAAACGCCGATGCCTGACAAGCCCTTAGCTCGTCAAAGCCAATCACGTCTTGAGTGAGCAAATCCTCATACTCGAAAGGCAATCGCACATTGTGCAAACCCGCGTTATCTGTACAGATAGCAATATCTACACCCGCGTCAAAGCAGCGGTCGAATATGGTCTTGAGCTGACCGATATTGTCCAAAGTGCCGGTTTGAAAGTAGGTCGTCGGGCAAATCTCCAGACACTGCCCTCTAGCCGCAACGTCCTTTAGCAGCTCGGGGTGGTTCAGCGGAATTTGAATGCCGTGCCCAATACGATTGAGGTAAGGCAGCAGTTCTGGGTAGCAGCCGTCCTTAGTCTCGTACAAGTGTCCGGTCGTGTTCAGTCCTAGCTCACGAGCTTGAGAATACAGTCGCTTCAGCTCTTCTATGTTGTAAACCGAATCGCCACCCGCAATATCTACCCCGCAGACGAACTCCGGATACTGAGCTGCTAGCTCTAGCGTGGCGCGATTGGTTTCGTAGGGCAATCGCGAGTGCATACAAAGAATCTGCTTGGTAATCACCGGGTATTCGCTTTGCTGGCTAGCTCTGCCAACGACCTCAATAATCTCCGCCATCGCATCAATTCTTTCGACGGCGCTAAGGCGTTCTGGGGTGCGGTAGTAAGGCGTATAGCGCAGCTCTAAGTAGGCCAGATTTTCGAAGATGTAAGCCCCGCGAATGAGGCGATAGATAAAGTAGGGAAGCGCTTCTTTGGTCTGCACGCTTTCTACTAAGGTATGCAGTTCTAAATATTCTTCTAGCGTGTCTTTGGGCTGAGTGTAAAACTGCTCAAAGTCTAAGTAATTTTCGAATCGGCCAGATAGATCGGGTCGATTGCGCTCGAAGTAGCGCCATAGCACTCTAGGAACAACGGAACCGCCCAGATGACGGTGTAGCTCTGCGTACAGGCTCATAGGAATACTGTTTGTGTGAGGGAATGCTTAGATGAATAAGGTTTTAAAGAAATGGCAAAAGAGCTGTTTTATAGGTCGTTTTATGGATAAGTAAATCGTGGCTGTGAGACGGTGTCTGGGATTGCCTAAAAGTTAGCTAGATGAAGCTATATGGCTGTTTCAAAAAAGAAATAGAACTCAAATTTGACTTGAATAATTTGAGTTGATGGCAGTGACGCTCGCCCATGTTGGAGATGCATCCGTAAAAACCGTAGAAAACTTATTACTTCTTTCTACATCATATCGAATGCTTTCGAGGAGAGGGTATGGCCCTTTTTATTTAGGGGCTTGCTGACATTCATCTAATATTTTTGTTGTTGACACTTCACTCAAAACTTGGTGATAATTGTTGTTTGTTTGAACTCTAGCGATGTATTCCCTTGGCTAACGTTATTGTTATCGGCGCTCAATGGGGCGATGAAGGTAAAGGTAAAATCACAGACCTGCTGAGCAAATCAGCGGATGTGGTGGTGCGATATCAGGGCGGCGTCAATGCTGGCCATACCGTTGTCGTCGAAGACCAAACTTTCAAGCTGCATTTGATCCCCTCGGGGATTCTTTATCCCAATACCCAGTGCATCATCGGCAACGGCACGGTGATCGATCCCAGGGAACTAATCGCTGAGCTAGATAAAGTAGAAGCGCTAGGCGTTTCTTCAGACAATTTATTTATCTCGCAGACGGCCCACGTCACCATGCCGTATCATCGCATGATCGATCAGGCGGCGGAGGAGCAGCGGGGAAGTAAGAAAATTGGGACGACCAAGCGCGGCATTGGCCCGACTTATGCCGATAAGTCGGAGCGCACCGGCATTCGGATGATTGATTTGATGGATACGGACGCTTTTGCGGAGCAGCTAAAGTGGACGATTGATAACAAAAATATCGTGCTCGAAAAGCTGTACGGGCTAGAGCCTTTAAATGCGGATGACGTGTTTGAGGAGTACCAGGGCTATGCGGATCGGCTGCGATCGCACATCACCGACAGCTCCCTGCAAATCTATAACGCCGCCCTCCAAAAGAAAAACATCCTCTTCGAAGGCGCACAGGGCACCCTGCTAGATCTCGACCACGGCACCTATCCCTACGTCACCTCCTCCAACCCGGTGGCGGGTGGAGCCTGCATTGGCTCAGGCGTTGGCCCCACCACTATCGACCGGGTAATCGGCGTGGCCAAAGCCTATACCACTCGCGTCGGCGAAGGCCCTTTCCCCACCGAACTCCACGACGATGTGGGTTCCCTAATTTGCGAAGTGGGCGCAGAGTTTGGCACTACCACCGGTCGTCGTCGTCGCTGCGGCTGGTTCGATGGCGTGGTCGCTCGCTATGCAGTGCGAATCAACGGTTTGGACTGTTTGGCGGTGACTAAGCTAGACGTGCTAGATGGGCTAGACGAGATTAAAGTTTGTGTGGCCTATGAGTTGGATGGCGATCGCTGCACCGACTTACCCAGCAGCGCCGCCCAGTTTGCCCGCTGTAAGCCGATTTACGAAACGCTACCCGGCTGGAAGCAATCGACAGAACACTGCCGCGAGCTAAAGGACTTGCCCGAGGCCGCGTTGAATTATTTAGAGTTCCTTGCCAAGCTGACAGAAGCGCCGATTGCCATTGTTTCTCTAGGCGCTAGCCGCGATCAGACCATCATTGTAGAAGACCCTATTCACGGACCTAAGCGAGCGCTGCTAAAGGAAAACACCAGCGCTTTCAAGGTAATGGCGTAAAGGCCCCTCAATCGGGTAATATGGCTCTTCGGGCCTGCGAGCGCGACAACAGCCTTCCCCCCCCCCCTTTCAACTAAACAGACGACTGAACACACGACTGAAATAACGTACATCTCATGGATCTCAATATTGAATGCGCTAAGCGCGCAGCAGACGAAAAGACGAAAAAACTGCGACGGGAAGGCACTTTGCCAGCAGTGCTCTACGGTCATGATGGCACTGAGTCGGTTGCGCTGAAGCTCAGCAACTACGAAGCTGAAGCCCTGCTGCGTCATGCCACCGTTAACAAGTCGGTGATTACCGTTAACGTGCCTGATATGCCCTGGAGTGGCAAAGTTATTCTGCGCGAAGTGCAAAAGCATCCTTGGAAGAACAAGATTCATCACCTCAGCTTCTTTTCGATTGCTTCTCAAAAAGAAATTGAAGTGAGTATGCCGATTCGCTTTGTAGGCGAAGCAATTGGTGTGTCTCAACAAGGCGGCACCCTAGATATGGTGATGACCGAGATTCAGCTAAAGTGTCCGCCGGATGGCATTCCTCAATATTTGGATGTAGACGTTTCCGATTTGGAGATCGGTAATGCGCTGCACGTAGGCGAGATTAAGCTGCCCAAAGGGAGTTCTGTTTCGGTAGAGTCTTCTTTGCTAGTGGTATCGGTGCTAGCGCCCCGTACGGCGGCGGCAGTGGATGAGGCTTCGGGTGAAGTGCCTGAGGCAACGCCAACAGAGACTACTAAAGTGGAAGAAAATATTGATACGGCTTCCTAAATTTCTTCTAGGTTCGGCGTAGCGGGTCGAGTCGAGAGTTTGAATGGAAGATTTGATTGAAGAGGGCTAGGAAATTTGATTTCCTAGCCCTTTTTTTTGAAACTCCGGATTGGATAGGTCCAGAGAACCCTCCCACCAGAAAATTTAGTCAAAAAACGTCTGTACCGCATGTTGCTGTATTTGCATTGTTAATAGAATTCGCGCAGCGTCAGTCAACTGGTGAAATCCTCTTCTCCTCTAAACTGTCAGAGGTATGCTTCTTTACTAATTTTTCAACCTAATGCCCGATTCCTCCTTGCCTACGCTCGTTCAGCAAATGCTTTTGCCAGAGTTTTATTCGCACCCGGTGACTGAACCCGTGCGCCTGATGCAGACTCATGTCTCTTATGTGCTGCTGACTGGCGACTATGTGTACAAGCTCAAAAAGCCGGTGAACTTTGGCTTTTTGGACTATTCCACCTTGGAGAAGCGCGAGCATTTTTGTCAGGAAGAGCTGCGGCTAAACCAGAGAGGCGCAGGCAGTTTATACCTGAGCGTGGTGCAGATTAACGAATCGGCTGGGGTCTACGAGATTGATGGCGAGGGGGATGCGGCTGACTATGCGGTGAAAATGCGACAGTTTCCGCAGTCGGCGCTGCTGAGTTCGCAGTTTGAGCAGGGTGAGTTTGATGAGGTGAAGGTGCGATCGCTCGCTAAAACCATTGCCGAATTCCACAGCAAAACCCGCACCAGTGACCACATTCGCAGCTACGGCACCGTCGAGAAAATCCGCGAAGCCTTTGACGAAAACTACGCGCAAACCGAGGGTTTTGTAGGCGGCGATGCGGTAAGTAAACCTCAAACCCAAAAGCAGTTCGACGAAACCAAAGCCTATACAGACAACTTCTTTGCCACTCGCCAAGAGTTGCTTCAGCAGCGGTTAGATAAAGACCGCATTCGCGCCTGCCACGGCGATTTGCACCTGGGCAACATCTGCGAATGGAACGACAAAATTTTACTGTTCGACTGCATTGAATTTAACGAGCCTTTCCGCTTTGTCGATGTAATGTACGACATCGCCTATGTGGTGATGGACTTAGAAATTGCGGGCAGAAAGGATTTGAGCAACGCCTTTATTAACCAGTACGCCGAAGAAACAGGCGATTGGGAAGGGCTAAAAGTGCTGCCGATGTATGTGAGCCGTCAGTCTTATGTACGGGCGAAAGTCACCTCCTTTATGCTGGGCGATCCCTCTGTGTCGGATGAGGATAAGAAAGCGGCGAGCGAAAAGGCGGCTAAGTACTATCGGCTATCCTGGTCCTACTTACAGGACTATCAGCCTGGGGAGAAGGGATCGATTGCTGCGATGGCGGGGTTGTCTGGCTCCGGTAAAAGTACTACAGCAAGATTGCTGGCGGAGCAGTCAGGAGCCATTCACCTGCGCTCGGACGCTGTGCGCAAGCACCTAGCTGGGATTCCGCTCGACCAGAAGGGCGGGGACGACCTCTACACGGCGGAGATGAGTGATAAAACTTACAGTCGATTGATTGACTTAGGTGTGCAACTGGCAAACGAAGGCTACTCCGTTGTGCTGGATGCCAAGTTTGATCGCAAGGCGAAAAGAGAAGAGGCGATCGCGGCTGCAAAAGCCCAGAACCTGCCGCTCGCTTTCGTCCACTGTCAGGCTCCTGAAGACGTTTTGAAAACTCGGCTAGATCAGCGCAGTGGCGATATTGCAGATGCCACCGCCGATATTCTGGCCCGTCAGTCGATGGAACCGTTTGCAGAAACCGATACCGTCAAGGTCGTCGATACCACGCAGTCTAGGGCAGAGATTCAAAAGCAGCTAGGAGATATTTTTTAGGTTGGTGCGATCGCGATTTAGCCACTCCTATCGGGTTTAATATAGCCGTCAAACCTTTGGGTGACTGCTATATTTAGGTCACTTGATAGGAGCTAGAAGGTATCACCGTGGCAGATCGAATTATTCCAACCGCTATCCTCACCTGGTTGATTTTTCTGCTGGTCTTTATTCTTTTAGGCTACACAACGGGCGTCAGTATGCTGTTTGGCGCTATTGGCGGGGTTGCAGGGGGTATCGTTATCGGCTGGTGGCACATCAAAGGAGGCGCGCCCTCCGGCCCTGCTGATCGTCCGCCGTCAGACAAATTGCGTCGCCCCGATCCTAATAAGGAGCATTTCGGTGCGGGCTGGCATGTGCCCTTTCTAAAAACGAATCGGGCTAACAAACGCTATATGGTACGTCGCAAAAAAGCGAGAGACAGAAGAACAGAACGCGTTGACAGATAAAGAGACCGACCTATGTTTTTTCTTTCTAAGCTGCTGCCGCTGTTGATTTATCCGCTGGGTCTGAGCTGTCTGCTGATGGCGCTGGGGTTTTTCTGGCTTTGGAAGCATCCTAAATGGGCGAGCTGGGCGATCGCTGCCGCTTTCTTTGTCCTCTATTTCAGCAGCAATATCTTGGTTAGCAATAAGCTCGTCAGCAGTTTGGAATCGCAGTACCTACCTCCAAGCCCGATGCCGACGGCCGATGCGATTGTGGTTTTGGGCGGTGCCACGTTACCCGCACTCGCGCCAAGGCCCTGGGTTGAGGTTTCAGAACGGGGCGATCGCATCCTCTACGGTGCAAGACTTTACAACCAGGGCAAAGCGCCCAAACTTATTCTCAGCGGCGGGCGCATTACCTGGCGCGGCGGCAGTGGCGCTTCCGAAGCGGGCGATATGCAAGAAATTGCGATGGCAATGAACGTTCCGGCTGCTGATATTTTGCTAGAGGAAACCTCACTCAATACCCGGCAGAATGCGGTTAATGTGAAAGCGCTAATGGCAGAGCAAAATATCGACTCCCTCCTTTTGGTGACCTCTGCGCTGCACATGCCCCGTTCAGTCGCCATCTTTAAGCAGCTCGGCATCAACGTGACGCCAGCGCCTACCGATTATTTAGTGCCTCAAGAAACGTTCGAAGGCGCAGAGCAGACTTTTCAGGCCAGATTGATTTCTTTGTTTCCTGACTCGGCTGCCATCGATCAGTTCACGGCGGCGATGAAAGAATATGTGGGTTTCTTGTTCTATCGTCTACGCGGTTGGGTATAGCCGCTAGGATGGAGAGACAATAGCCGCCTTCCCCTTATGTTTCAGTACCTCTCGCTTAACTCGCTCGAAGTTCAACATGTAGAAGAGATACTAGAACTTCAGCAGGCCGCTCACGAGTTTAGATTTGAAGTAGAAAAGCGACAGGCCCACGAAGATTACTGCCAGTGGTACTACAGAATGGCTGAGCAAAACCGAGCTGAGCTAGCTGCTATGCAGAATGACGTAAACTTTTACGGTCGGTTTTGCAACCGCCACGAGCTATAGCGCCGAGCATTGAGCGTAGCCGAAATGCTTTTTCATCAGCGCCGCTTCAGCTTAACCATAAAAAAGCCGTCCATCTGCTGACGATGCGGCCATACTTTGATCCATCCCTGTTCTGTAACAGGCAGACCAAAGTCTGACGGCGGTTTTTCGATCTCCCAGCCTTCGTGCTCACTCAAAAACCACTGAATTTGTTCCTCGTTCTCAGCGGGATGCAGCGTACAGGTGGCATAAACCATGGCTCCACCTGGTTTTACCCAAGTAGAAACATGGGCCAGTAGCTCTCTTTGCAGCGTCACTAATCCAGCTACCGATTCGGGCGTTTGTCGCCAGCGAGCGTCGGCATGGCGGTTCAACGTCCCAAGGCCAGAACAGGGCACGTCTAGCAGGACGCGGTCTGCTTGTTCGGAAAAGGTCGGCTGATTGCGACTGTCGCACATGAGCGGACGGACAGACTTCAGGCCGAGTCGGTCGATGTTTTGCTGGATTTTCTTCGTGCGGGAAGCGGTGCGATCGCAGCTCAAAACTGTCCCCTCATCATTCATCAGCTCAGCCATGTGCAGACTTTTACCACCCGGCGCACCACAGGCATCCATCACCATTTCGCCCGGTTGGGGATCTAGCAAGTAAGCTACTAGCTGAGCGCTGCTATCTTGCACTGCCCACCAGCCGTCTGCATACCCCGGTAGCTGAGAAATTGCTCCATTATGACCCTGCAACCGTAATGCCGAAGGCACCTGTGGCACTCGCACGACCTCAATGCCCGCCGCTGCAAAAATCGCCTCAGCTTCATCTAGCGAATGCCGTCGCAGATTAATTCGTAAATCGACGCTGGGCGACTGGTTGAACCATTCACACAGCTCAGTGACTTCTGCCTCTGGCAACATCGACTGCCATACCCGAATAATCCAATCGGGATAGCTATGCAAAACACCCAGTCGCTCGGTCGGGTCGGTCGGTAACTGAAGGGGATCGTTCTGGTCTCCTTCGTCTTCTGAATCCCCGCGCTCAGCGTCTCTAATATACTGACGCAACATGCCATTTACTACGCCGCTGAGCTTACCTAATCGCTGAGCTTTCGCTAGCTGCACGGTGGTATCGACGACCGCATGGTTGGGCACATGCGCCAGATAGCGAAGCTGGTAAAAGCCCAATTGCAGAATCTGACGTAAATCGGCGGGCTGCTTACTCGCCTCGCGCTTGCCATACTGTCCAATCAGGGCGTCGAGCGATCGCTGGCGGCGCACCGTGCCATAAACTAGCTCAGTTACTAGCCCTTTGTCTTGCAAGCTGAGCTGCGAATGATTGAACTTTTTGTTTAGCACAACATCAGCAAAAGCGCCCCGGTCAATGGCTCGGAGCGCTTCGAAAGCGATTTGTCTGGCGGTTCTAGGCTGGCTATTCGTTCTTGTCGTTTGGCTCATAAAGCTCGGATCTCTAGAAGGGCCTACTTGCCCTGAGCTTTTTCCTTTTTCTTTTTGCCCTTGCTTTTTCCTTTCGCTTTCGTTGCGAGCTTGGGCATGGTGGCAATTTCATTGCCTCTTTTGCGGCGATCACGCCATTCCACCACCGTCAAATAAATCACCCCAATCGTCACCACAATCAGCAGTACAAACGACAATGCTGCCAATACAGAGAGCAACTGATTCTCTAACGCCGCCCCTAAAAAAGACCTACTAAAAGAATCCACAACCTATCACTCAAAACGCCTATCACTCAAAGCAAAAGTACCCAACCGCCCGTTTTATAGGCGAGTCTAGAAGCCGTTGCGACCCCAAATGACCATCGAGATAGAAAAGGTGAAACAAGCTAGCAGCGAAACCCAACCTAGTGTCAGAATATCCATAGGAAAATTTTAAGCAAAGACTCTTCGTTTCCTATCATACGGTAAAGTTAAGCCGGTTTGACTGCCTAATCATAAGAACCCTGGTTCAGCAATTTGTTGATAACAGCGAAATAGCAACGGTAAATCGGCTATAGCAAAATGACGACAGCGAACGAGACAGAAGCAACCATCGCAGCGAACCCATCGGCAGTAATGTCTGTGGCTGAGGCGCGGATAGCCTCTATTAAGTCTGGACTGATTGGCGCGATCGCCACTGGCATCACGGCTCTCTTCACCACCGGCCTTGCCAGGGCTACCACCGCTCCGCTCGACGCCCCTGATACGCTGCTTTCCTGGTTCGTCAACTTGGCTGTGGCGATCGCTTCCGGCTTTTTCTTCGGGGTTACCTATCGCTATATTGTGCGCCAAGATGACAACCTGCATCTGAGTAGCGGCGCGGTGGGCGCGTTTGGCATGGTGCGATCGCTCGCCATCATCGAAACCCTTTGGCAAGATGCTTTTACGCCGCTGCTGTGGCTGCTGATTGCGGGTGAAAGCTTTTTGTGGTTTGCGATCGCCCGCTACACCCTAGACTTTGCGATCCGCCAAGACTGGATACAGCCATTAGACTAGCCCGATGGCATTTTTAAGGTTCGAAGGTCTCGAACGGTTGGCTGCTGCGCTGCATGGAAGTGTCGATGGCTGAGAGGATTTTGTTTTTGGCGCGATCGCTCTCCAAGCATTTCACGGTAAGTCGAGCCAGCCCTGTTCGAGAAATAGACCCAGCAACAGAGGCATCTTCAGTCAATACCTCTTCACCAGTTGCAGGCTGTGAAACCAACCCACCCGGACGAATAATGGTGTAGGCAAGGCCACTATCGACTAGATAAGCCTCTGCCTGTTCTTTTTCCTTGAGCACAGCGCCCAATGTTTCCAATGCCTGAGGCGGCAGCGCCTGTGCACTTTCTCCACTGCCAATAGAGCTAATCAAAATAAAGTACTTTGCCTGAGCCGCCACTGCCGCGTCAATCAGATTTTTATTACCTGCAAAGTCTGCTCTAGTCCCGCCATCGCTAGGCAATCCGCCAATCGTACTAATCGCGGTATCGGGCGAATGCTCGCTCATGATTTGCTGCATAGCTGGTGCGTCTAACGCATCACCTAGCACAACGGTGATGCCCAACGCTTCCAAATCTGCCTTAGCTTGCTCGCTGCGCAATAGAGCCACCACCTGATGACCAGCTATGACCAACCGTTTGGCAATTTCACGTCCAGCGCCTCGGCTAGCACCCGCTAAAAAGACCTGCATCGTTTATCCTGTCCACACTACAAATCTGTATTACAAATTCAGCTTACCGTCAACCGTCGCGTTCGGGTTATCCACACCGGGCGGAGCAGGCAGCAAAGTCTGTACAATCTAAGAAACGTAATACTCAGAACTTAAGTAGCTTCTATGATTCCTACCGTTATTGAGCAGTCGGGCCGAGGTGAACGCGCCTTCGATCTCTATTCACGCCTGCTCAGAGAGCGCATCATCTTTTTACATGGCGTGGTCGATGCAGAGTCCATGAATCTGATCGTCGCCCAAATGCTTTTTCTAGAAGCTGAAGACCCCGAGAAAGATATCTATTTATATATCAACTCGCCAGGTGGCTCAGTTTCAGCAGGACTAGGGCTTTACGACACCATGAATCACATTCGGCCAGATGTTGCCACTATCTGTATGGGATTAGCGGCTAGTATGGGCGCATTTCTGCTCAGCGCGGGTGCCAAAGGTAAGCGGATGATTTTACCCAATGCTCGCGTGATGATTCACCAGCCTTCCGGTGGCGCACAGGGTCAGGCAACAGACATTGAGATTCAAGCTAAAGAGATTTTATATCTGAAGAGCATGTTGAATCAGGCAATGGCCGACCACACGGGCAAGCCGCTAGAGCAGATTAAAGCAGATACCGAGCGCGATTTCTTTATGGCTCCTGAAGAAGCCGTTGAGTATGGCATTGTCGATAAAGTGTTAGATCGTCATGCGGTGGGGATTCGTCCTACTGTCTGAGTCTGAAAGCCATTGAAGCATCATTTACAGAATAAAAAGGCTCAGCGCTTATGAGTAGTGCTGAGCCTTTTTCATAGGTCTGCTTTAGCAGTCTGTCCTAGTTTCTGTGATCGAACGAGCACTCAACGGTAATGTTTAAGTTGCTTTCGGCAGCGCCCTTGGTGACATAAGGTACGCCTGCCTCGCCGCTGACGCGAATGCCAAACTCTAGCGTCACTTTGTCTACGTTGGCATCGGCCATGTCCTTAAAGGCGCTGAGCGTATGCTTGGTGTAGGTTCGAATGGTGCTTTCGATGGCCTTGAAGCTTTGGGCAGCGTTGGCGAAGCCTCTCTCTTGGAGACTCGCTGCTGCCGCTTCTCCACCCCCCGGTACGCCGCTAAATCCCCGGCCACCGCCACCTCCCCAGCCCTTCTGTCCGCCGCGAACCATCTCTTCCTCATCATTTAGCCCAGCGGGTTCTGTAGGCGCAATTTCAACGTCTTCAGTTGCCTCAATATAAATCTCCGTACCGTCTTCTAGCAGAATAGGAACAAGCCGCGCCATAGTAGATTCTCTGGTGAATTAAATGCCGTTAGTATCAACGAAATTAGTTTCAGATTTCCCAACAGTCGGCTGAGAAGCATCAAATCCTACATTTAAGATAATTAAAGTATTCGTTGGCTTGCCAAGCGATCGCTCAACTTTATTGTATTTTCGTCCGGTTTTCCCTACTGGGCGATCGCGTCAAATCTAGCTATAAATAAAAAGCTAGGCTGACTGACACGTGGGCCTTTTTCCTTTGACCCTCTAGCTTTTGAACCTTGTTATGGCCGACCTCTACGCTAGTGAAGATGCTCAGCAGATTTTGCAGATTGCGATCGCCAAAGAAACCGAGTCGGGTGATTTAACTCGTATTCAGCTTGCAGAAATTGCGTCCGAGCTAAACATCGCGCCCGAAACGCTGTGGTCGGCAGAGCGAGAGTGGATCGCGCTGAAAAGCGAATCGTCTCAGCAGCACTTATTCAATCAGCAGCGTCGTCAAGAGTTCCAACATCACCTGTTGCGATATGGCATCGTCAACGGCTTCTTACTACTGCTAAACCTTTTGATATTGGGCGGCGTTGGCTTTGTCGGTTTTGTCGGGCTGAGCTGGGGAATTGTACTGGCCTTGCAGGGTATGAGAGCCTACAGCACATCGGGCTATCGCTACCAGAAAGACTTCGAGAAATGGAGTCGTCGGCAGCAGGTGAAGCGATCTGTGCGATCGCTCTTCAACCGCTTTCTCAACGTGTAGACAAAACGTATAGACAATCAGCGCCCGATTAAAACTACCAAAAGTCGGCTAGTGCTCCGCCTATAGCGCAGCTTAGGGGGTGGTGAAAGACAGGTGAGTGACAGCGAACAATCTTCATAATAAATTTATTCTACTAGCCTAAAATCTGTCAGTAGAACCTTGTATAGTAGGGATATGCTGATATTCAACTATCAATACTGCATATATCCGAGTGCTGACCAAGCGGCGATTTTAGACGATTGGTTTGAGACTTCACGGCGCGTATATAACTATGCGCTGCGTGAGATCAAGGATTGGTCACAGTCTCGTAAGTGCCCGGTGAATGCGTGTGATGTGCGTAGTTGTTACATCATCCCAGCTGATGCACCATACCCGTCTGAGCAGCGGCAGCAGGCTAGCTTAGCAAAAGCAAAGCAGGTTGTATCCAACCTCAAGACGGTGCCCGCTCAAAACTTGCAGCAGGCCATCAAGCGGCTGCATAAGTCGTTTGAGGCTAAGCGAAAACGAGGCTTTGGATATCCAAGGCTCAAGAAGTTTGGGCAGTGGCACTCAACTCTTTTCCCTCAGTTCAAGGCCAGCCCGTTAGATGCTGAGGGAAAGTCTCTGAAGCTGCCAAAGTTGGGCGATGTGACGATCAATCTGCATCGGCCTATCCCGGAGGGCTTCACGATTGCTAACGTGCGAGTCGTAAAGAAGGCCGATCACTGGTTTGCCAACCTCTGCATCAAGTGCGATGTGGAGGTGCCCGTGATTGGCTTTCACGGTCATGCTATCGGTGTAGATGTTGGCCTAGATTATTTTCTAGCAACCTCAGACGGGTTACAGGTAAAGGCTCCTAAGTTTTTCAAGCAGTCGCAAAGCAAGCTTAAATTGCTGCAACGCAGGCTAGCTCGTAAGACAAAGAGATCCGCCAATTATCAGAAGGCCAGGATAGCCGTAGCTCGACAGCATCGGCACATTGCTAACCAGCGTCGTGACCTGCACTTTAAGCTTGCTCATCAGCTCTGTGATGGGGCTGACAGTATCTTTTTTGAAGATATCGACTTTCGCATTATGGCGAAGGGATTCTTGGGCAAACACACGCTAGATGCGGGGTGGGGTCAGTTTAGGAATATCACCAAGCAGGTCGCTTTTAAGCGTGGAAAATTCAGCGCTGAGGTGGATCACCGTGGCACTTCTCAGAAATGCCCTGACTGCGGGGCAGAGGTGCGCAAAGAACTCGCTGATAGAGTTCATAGCTGTCACGCTTGCGGGTCTGTCAAGCCTCGTGATGTGGCTAGCGGCCAAGTGATCCGTAACCGGGGCGTTGCCCTATATTCGACAATCGTACCCGTGGAACATCGGGAAATGGAAACTGCCTGAGCAATCGATCTGCCGGGGCGGGGTAACTCGCTAGGTAAGTGGTGCAATCCGAGTAATCGGAATAACCAGGAATTCTTAAGACGAACACCCATTGAGGCGCTAAGTCTTAGGAAGCTCCGGCTATACCCGTAGGGTTAGTGGGAGAGACTTCACCCAACTTCCGCCGGTACTTTCTCTAACATCAACTTTGAGCGCTTCACCTGACTAGGAATATCAATAGGATAGTCGCCGGTAAAGCAGGCAGAGCAGAAGCTGCCAACTTCTGAGCCAGTGGCCTCTAGCATTCCTTCCCAACTTAGATAGGCCAAAGAATCTGCGCCTAGCTGGGTCTCAATTTCCTTAACCGATTTGGTCGCTGCAATTAGCTGATCTTGATTGTCCGTGTCAATGCCATAAAAGCAGGGGTGCGTAACTGGCGGCGACGAAATTCGCATGTGCACTTCTGTGGCTCCCGCCGAGTAAAGCATCTGCACCAGCTTTCGGCTGGTTGTGCCGCGCACGATAGAATCATCCACGATCAGAACCCGCTTGCCTTCTAGCACGTCGCGCATAGGGTTGAGCTTCATGCGGATGCCGGTTTCGCGCATGGTTTGGGTCGGCTGAATGAAGGTGCGGCCGACGTAACGATTTTTGATTAGTCCTTCGGCGTAGGGAATGCCAGAAGCTTCTGAGTAACCAATCGCAGCGGGAATCCCTGAGTCGGGTACAGCCATGACCAAATCTACATCTGCGGGCGATTCCTTAGCCAGCCGCTGACCAATGCGCTTGCGATAGCTGTAAAGGCTCTCACCGTGAAACACGCTGTCGGGACGCGCAAAGTAAATCATTTCGAAGATGCACAGTTTGCGCTCTGCCTTTGCCCAAATTTTAGACGTGATGCCATCGCCATCGATCCACAGCACCTCACCGGGGTCAACGTCGCGCAGATAGGTTGCCCCCACAATGTCGAGACCGCAGGTTTCTGAGGCTACAACGAACTTGCCAGGTCCATAGCCTGCTTCTGCGTTTATCGGTGCTTTAGACCCCATGTATCCCAGCACTAGGGGACGAATGCCGTGAGGATCGCGGGCGGCAATGATGCCAGAGGGGGTGCCGATTACCAGGCTGAAGGCTCCTTCGCAGCGGTTGAAAGCAGCGATCGCACCCTCCATCCAATCGTCACCATCATTCACCGCCTCTGCCAGCGCAAAGGCAATCAGCTCTGAGTCCGACGTGGTTAGTAGATCGTGATCGCGCTCTAGCAGCTCAGCTCGTAAATTATTCACGTTTACGATGTTGCCATTGTGCGCTAGCGCCAATTGACCTAACCGAGTATTGACCACCGCAGGCTGTGCATTCGCTGCATGGCTAGATCCGGTAGTGGAATAGCGCGTATGGCCCACCGCCCACTGCCCCGGAATATGTTGGAGCACGTCGTCTGTAAAGACCTGAGAGACCAGCCCCATTCCCTTGTGCTCGTGGACTTCACCCTGGTCAAACGCGGCAATGCCTGCCGACTCCTGGCCGCGATGCTGAAGGGCATACAGTCCGAAATAGGTCAGCGTAGCGACCGCCTCGTCGGGGGCATATACGCCAAACACGCCGCAGGCTTCTTCTGGCTTGTCGGGTCGCTGCTCATCTACAGCAGAAGATTCAAGATTGACAGCAGAGTGATTGGGCTGAGACATACTTGGTTAAAACTCCAGTAGAAGCCAGGGATAGACACACGACAAAGCGACGCAGTACAGCGGTCACTGCTCTTCTTGTAGCAAAAACAGAATGCTTTCGACTGAAGTAAAAACCGCTCAAAGCCTTCAAAGTCGTGCCGCCAAATAGCGTTGCGTCAAAGTTAATATTCTTTTAACCTAAGCCCAAATCCTATCACTCCCTGAGTGAGTCGCTGACAGAGAATAGACCTCTAGAAGTACTTTTTTATACGGAACTCGGACTGCGCAAAGGTAGAGAAAGTCGGTATAGCGAAAGCGCAGAAGCTAGCTGTACTGTGCCAGCTTTTTCTCAATTGCGTCTGACCAAGTTGTTGTCAGATCAGCTACTGGGCATGAGATTAAGGTTGAGCGATCGCCCACTACAATCTCCAAATCTGCCTGAGCTGCACCGACTTTGCCAATCAGGTGACACTGCGGGGATGAGCGAATCGTCAAGTTGTCCTGGCAATAGCGCTCCCAATCGCCCTTACTCGCCGGATTTACAGAGACTAAAATTCTCGCGCCGCCTTCAGCAAATAAAACCTTATCAATTCTGTTTGACCCTAATGGCACCGTCACGGTTGCGCCCTTTTCTCCCGCAATAGAAGCCTCTGCTAGGGCAACTGCAAAGCCACCCTCAGAGCAGTCGTGAGCCGAGCGCACCCACCCCTGTCGAATGCCGTGGCGACAGGCCGACTGCACAGCCAGCTCTAGCTCGATATCGACTTTGGGCGGTTGTCCAGCTACCGTCTGATGAATAGATTTTAGATACTCAGAGCCACCCAACGTTACGTGGCCTTCGTTCCCGCTATCCGTCTGCATTCCCAACAGATAAATTAAGTCGCCCTCAGACTGCCAGCCCTGACCACACACCTGATGAATATTCGGCACCAATCCCACCATGCCAACGACGGGCGTAGGATAAATGGGCTGCGGTTTGCCGTCGCTGTCTAGCGTCTCGTTGTAGAGCGAAACGTTGCCTCCGGTTACAGGCGTAGAGAAGGCCCGACAGCCGTCAGCGAGTCCCCGGCAGGCTTCGGCTAGCTGCCAGTAGCCGACGGGCTTTTCGGGACTGCCAAAGTTTAGATTGTCGGTAACCGCGATTGGCTCAGCCCCGACGCAGCTAAGGTTTCTGGCGGCTTCTGCTACCGCCGCTAGTGCCCCTTCGTAAGGATTCAAATAGACATGGCGAGCGTTGCAATCGACGGTGGCTGCAAGGCCGGAAGTGGCTTTGGGATCTGGGTTGATTTGAGACCTTAGCCGAATCACCGCCGCATCTGCGCCCCCTGGCATGATCACCGTATTGTTTTGCACCTGATGGTCGTACTGCCGATAGACCCAACGTTTAGAGGCGATAGTTGGCGTGGCGAGCAAATCTAGCAAAACCTGATTCCAGGATTTCCCTTCGATGCCGTCAGCGATCGCTTCTGGCAAAGCACTGTCCTTCCAGGCCCAGGCTTTTTGCGCATACTCAGGCGGCTCTGCCATCAGCTCACGCTGGTAAATGGGCGTATTATCCGAAAGCGCGGTTGCCGGAATTTCTGCCGCGACGCCGCCCTCAAACAAAATCCGCACGACTGGCTCCTCAATTACGCTGCCTGCCACCACCGCTTGCAGTCCCCAACGATGAAAGATCTCAATTAGCTCCTGCTCACGCCCCTTGTGCGCCACAAACAGCATTCGCTCTTGAGACTCGGACAGCAAATATTCGTATGGCACCATCCCCGGCTCACGCTCTGGGATTAAATCAAGATCCAGTTCAATGCCAACGCCGCCATTTGCCGCCATCTCTGCGGTAGAGCAGGTAATGCCCGCCGCGCCCATATCTTGAGCTGCGGCCACACCACCTGTCTTAAAGGCTTCTAAACAAGCCTCGACCAAAGACTTCTCTAAAAACGGATCGCCCACCTGTACCGCCGGTCGATTCGCCTCGGACTCGTCGCTGAGTTCCGCGCTGGCAAAGCTCGCACCGCCCATCCCATCGCGCCCTGTAGTAGACCCCACGTACAGTACCGGATTGCTAATCCCTACGGCCCCAGACTTAACGATTTCGTCTGTTTCCATCAGGCCAATGGCCATTGCATTCACTAGCGGATTGCCGGTATATGCCTCGTCAAAAAAGACTTCTCCGCCGACGGTCGGCACCCCGAAACAGTTCCCGTAATGCGCGATACCAGAGACGACGCCCGTAAAGATCTGACGGGTTCTCGCATTATCCAAATTGCCAAAACGGAGTGAATTGAGCACTGCAATAGGACGCGCGCCCATGGTGAAAATGTCCCGCAGGATACCGCCTACACCGGTCGCCGCGCCTTGAAAGGGTTCAATGGCTGAAGGATGATTGTGCGATTCAATTTTAAAGGCGACCTGCATTCCATTACCAACGTCAATGACGCCTGCATTTTCGCCGGGGCCGACCAGGATGCGATCGCCTTCGGTAGGAAACTGGCTTAATAAAGGCCGCGAATTCTTATAGCAGCAGTGCTCCGACCACATTACGCCAAACATCCCTAGCTCAGCTCGGTTGGGATGGCGGCCCAAACGCTGCACAATCTCATCGTACTCGTCGGGTTTGAGTCCTTCGGCGGCGATGTCTTTGGGGGAGCAGGCGGGGTTTGGCATGGTTTTGGGCGGGCGATCGCAGCGGTAAGAGAACAGGAGCAGAAACAGCTATTAATTCTATCGCCCCATGGATCGCGCTAACGGCCTTGCACCTACGCCCAACTGCTTATTTCGCCCGCGCAGCCAGCGGTGTATTGTAAAAAAAGAGTTTGATTACTTACCCAAATAATTGAACCCAACGTTAATAAATAGCTACAAGAGAGTTTCCCATGGCCACTTATAAAGTCACGCTCGTCAACGAAGATGAAGGCATCAACGAGACGATAGAATGCGCTGACGATCAGTACATTATCGAAGCCGCTGAAGATGCGGGCCTCGATTTGCCTGCGTCCTGTCGTGCAGGCTCCTGTTCTAGCTGCACCGGCAAAATGGTGTCTGGCACCGTTGACCAGTCCGACCAGGTCTTCCTAGACGACGATCAAATCGAAGCAGGCTTCGTCCTCACTTGCGTTGCTTACCCCACTTCCGACTGCACCATCCAGACGCATCAGGAAGAAGCGCTGCTATAGGGCTATCTAAATCGGTTTAACTTGCGAACAAGTAAAAGCCCCGTAGCCGGTTTTATCTGGCTGCGGGGCTTTAATTTTTAGCGTTAGCCACTGCACTCAATGCCAACCGCCCTACCTCAACTTCCCCCCATCTTTTTAAAACTTCTACTACTCTAGAGAGGAATCCCATACCGTCATATCACCTGTGCCCACTCCTTCCAAGCAATACACGGCCCGCTGGATTGATCGCCTCTCAAAGATTCCGTCTGAACAGTGGGATGCAATGGCTAAACCCTTGGGCACCCCAGGACTGGAGTGGGACTGGCTAAATAATATGGAGACCTCTGGCAGTACGGGCGCAAAAACCGGCTGGCTACCGAACCATTTAACGCTGTGGTGCGAGGACGATAGCGGCAAAGACAAGCTGGTCGCGGCGGCTCCGCTGTATTTGAAGGGGCACAGCTACGGCGAGTTTGTGTTCGACCATCAGTGGGCGGAGCTGGCTCAGCGGCTAGGCGTAGACTATTATCCCAAGCTGCTCGGGATGTCGCCTTTTACACCAGCGGAAGGCTATCGCTTTTTGATTGCGCCGGATGAGGATGAGGCGGCGCTAACAGAGGCAATGGTGCAGCTTATTGATGAGTTTTGCTTGAAGAATAAGATTTCGGGATGCAATTTTTTGTATGTCGATCCGGAGTGGCGATCGCACATGGAATCCCTGGGCTTTCACACCTGGCTCCACCACAGCTACATTTGGCAAAACCGCAGCTTCAGCAACTTCGATGACTATCTGGCGCAGTTTAACGCCAACCAGCGACGCAACATCAAGCGCGAGCGCAAATCAGTCGAAAAAGCGGGCATTCACTTTAGGGTGCATACGGGCGAGACGCTAACGCCCGAGATGTGTTTGAAGGTGTACGACTTTTATAGCGATACCTGCGACAAGTTTGGCTGGTGGGGCAGCAAATATCTCACGCGTAAGTTTTTCGCGCAGCTTCATCCCGTCTGGCAAGATCGCGTGGTCATTTTCGCGGCCTACACCGAAGAGAGCGAAGATCCGGTGGGCATGTCGTTTTGTTTGCGCAAGGGCGATCGCCTTTACGGTCGCTATTGGGGATCGTTTGAGGAATACAACAACCTGCACTTTAGTGCCTGCTATTATGAGCCGATTGAATGGGCGATCGCCCACGGCATTCAAACCTTCGACCCTGGCGCAGGCGGCAGACACAAGCGCAGAAGAGGCTTTCCGGCTACGCCAAATCACAGCCTGCACCGATTCTACGCACCCGAGCTAGGGCAAATATTAGGCAACTATATTGGCAGAATTAATCAGGCCGAACAAATGCAAATCGAAGAAATCAACAACGATTTGCCCATCAAAGACTTGACCCAAGAAATTCCGATTATGGAACCCGCAGACCCAATCTAATTCTTGTCGTCTAACTCTCAAACCGCTCTTTCATAAAAGGCAGCGCTTCAAAAACCTCTTGAACCGTGTTGTTCATCCAGGTCTCATCGGTCAAAAACTGGTTGGCTATTGCAAAAACAGCCGCCTCAATTTCCTGCGCAAGGAGGGGCGACGAAAGCTGAGCTATAGAATCGACTGTGTTGGCTGAGTTTCCGCAGTGGGAGAACGGACGCTTTGTGAGAACACTGGCTGGGCAACAAGTCCAGTGGTGGCCAACAACGTAGCGGTTAGCGCAGTCAGTTTTAAAGTCAGTTTCAGATTCGGCATTGGTTAGAACTATTGAAGCTACTCATTAAAGAATACAAGCCGCTGTAAAGGGTCTCCGCAAAGATCGCGATACGATAAATAATGACTCACTTAGTTGATTATGGGCGTATCGGAATGAGCGCCAAATAGATATAGATATGACCACCGCAACTCCCACGAATGTAAATGCAGAGGCGATCGCATCCCTCGACAACCAGCTCTCCAAACGCTACATCGAACTCGATCCAGACGGCTATTTCTTAATCTATCTCGACCGAGAAGCCAGCCTAATCTGTGCCAAGCACTTTACCAACACCATCAACGAAAAAGGACTCGCCTGCGACCCAGAAACCGGTAAGCCCTTGCCCGTACGCGGCAAAAACATCCGGCCATCAAGCCAAATTTTCACCGGGCGCACCGCCAAAGAACTTTGCATCACCATCTTTGAAACTAAAGAAATCCCCTGCCCTATTAGCTACTTAGACCATGCCGCTTATCTGGGCAGAGAATTTGTTCGCGCTGAAATGGCGCTGATTGACGGCACGGAGTACGTACAGGATTGAGCCAATAGCTCACCTACGCTAATAATCGGGGCTATAAAACAAAAAGCCTATAACTCATTTCCAGAATCGGGAGTGACCATAGGCAATTTAAGGAGAGCCAAATGCGTCTTTTTAGCCAGCGTCTAGCGAGGATTAAGTCATCCTAAACAGCAGTGGCAGCTAGTTCGGGCGTGGCAACACCGGTCAAGATCCCTTCAGATTGCGCCATATACAGCATCAAATCGACGACCCGGTTGGAATAGCCCCACTCGTTGTCGTACCAGGATATAACTTTGAAGAAGTTGGCGTTTAGCTCCATCCCGGCTGTGGCATCGAAAATGCTAGAGCGAGGATCGCCTATAAAGTCTGAGGAGACCAGCGGTGCTTTGGTGTAGCCCAATACGCCCTGTAGATAAGTGTCAGCAGCTTCGCGCATTTTCTCGCAGATTTCGGCGTAGCTAGTGGCGCGTTCAGTGCGAAAAGTCAGGTCTACAACGGAAACGTTTGGCGTCGGCACGCGCATGGCCATACCGGTAAGCTTGCCCTCAAGCTCTGGCAGTACCAGGGTGACGGCTTTGGCTGCACCTGTGGAAGCAGGGATCAGGTTTTGGCCCGCGCCTCTGCCGCTGCGGAAGTCTTTGCAAGGGCTATCTACCGTGGACTGGGTAGCCGTGGTTGCATGGATAGTGGTCATTAGCCCTTCAGCTAAGCCGAAATGGTCGTTGATGACTTTGGCCACTGGTGCTAGGCAGTTGGTGGTGCAGCTTGCGTTGGAGATAATGCGATCGCCCGCTGGATCAAACGTTTGATGGTTCACGCCAACCAGGAACGTATTCACTGACTCAGGACTCTTCGTAGGCGCAGAGAGAATCACCCGCTTAGCGCCCGCTTCTAAATGAGCCTTTGCTTTATCGTACGTCGTAAATAGGCCAGTCGATTCGATCACATAGTCTGCGCCTAGCTCGCCCCAGGGCAATTCTGCGGGGTCGCGAATAGACGTGCAGGGAATGAACTGGCCGTTGACGGCGATGCCGTTATCGCGAGCTTCTACTTCGCCCGCAAGCGTACCGTGCGTAGAGTCGTATTTGAGCAAGTAGGCCAGGGTTTCGGGTGGGACGAGGTCGTTAATGCCAACGAACTGAATATTGCTGTTGTTGATGGCAGCTCTAAATACCAGGCGACCAATCCGACCAAATCCATTAATGCCAACTTTTAATACAGACATAAGCAATGTGAGAGGGGTAGTGTTATCTAAAATAAAGTGCGAAATGATAAGCGCAAAAGACTGACTGAAGCTAAATAAAACCGCCCGAAGATAATTGAAGGCAAGGTTGCTGCTGCATTTACTACATCTATAGGAATAGAAGACGCAAAGTTGATATCTACACTTTTCCTTCAGAGTTCATTTACAAACTGTTTGAACCCTGTGTTTAAAGGTTTCAATATGTGCAGACATATCAAATAATGAGCGCTCTCTAAGAATGCGATATAGCGATCGCATCGCCTCTTTAAGGTCATTGCAAGTAACTTAGCGTCAGACCACTTATCTTTTCGGTAACGAGCTACACCTGAAGAATAAAGAAATTATTTCAGTTGTCCTTGTAGCTGTTCGCCCCAATGTAGCGCGGTATCTGCAATTTGTTGACGCTCCGGCTCGCTGTTCCATAGCTCTGACCATCTGAGTTTCCACTGACTGAGCTGACGCTGAAGAGACAAAAGCTCAGTTGCAAGGAACATATGCAGGGCTATTTCATTTGCAGAGATAGCTTGATAGGTTAGGGACTGAAAACCCGAT
>QBMC01000058.1 GCA_003242035.1 Nodosilinea foveolarum
TAAAAGCCATAGAGACTGTCATGGCTACGCTGTAGCTGTTGTGTCACCCCTTCAGCGATGAGCGAGAAAGTAAACCCTTTGTTGGGTAGAGCCGCAGAGTTAAACGAGTACGCAACGAGTGATTTGTCTGTAGAAGAGAGCTTAGCGGGTGGCGCAAGTGTCGATGACCTGATCGCGGCAGGGGTTCTTTACGATGATTATGACCCGGAGAACAATTCAAAATATTGCTTTACGCCAGAAGAGACGTTAGAAGAAATTCCTGATGGCCCTCCACTTCCGGAAGAGGAATTTCAAGTTTTGTTGAACTTCTCTTTTAGACACAGCAGTAAGACTCGTAAAAAATCTAATCGAAGTAGAACCTGGACTTAATAGATAGCCAATGATTCAGGCCGATCAGTTTGACATCAAGACGGGTAAGCCGATCCAGGTTGCTATTGAGGGTCAATGGCAACCTGCTATTAAACAGGTAGAGCATTCATACCTTGAACATTGGTGTCAAGTAAACAACGTAGATACGGGCAGGCGATTTTCCGTCGCTCAGTTCTATGAGAGCGTCCATGACTCAGATCGCCAGCAGTTAGAGTCGGAAAACAAGCATCTCGTCTTCAGTAGCGGCAGCGAAGGCTACTTCACCGACTTTGAGACAGCGCAGCTAATGACTCTGGGCAGCGAGACAGTCACCCCCATCTATGCGGAAGATCGTGATTCTCCACACAATTCAGTAGCCTACGGTGGTCTGATTGCTTCAGATGGTGTTGCTTCAACAGTACTACCCTCTGCTCTCGTTCTTGTTATTGATAATGAGAATCGGACTCACGGTGCTGATTCTTTGTATGACTGGGAAGGTCAACCTGTCTCCACAGAAGATCTGCAAGACCTATACGACAAGATGGGCGATGGAACGATGCTCGTGCGAGCCTCAACGATAGACTCGCTAATAACGCCTGAAGAGCGCAACCAGATAACAGTCAGTGCGTTTGAGAGAGCCGGTATTAGTACAGAATTTTCTAGTCTTGGCGAAGATTTAGATCGAGTAGATAAAGTAGGCGCGGCAACGACAGCCAAGATAGAACAGTCGCTACGCCACCAGTCCGATACGGGCGTCTACCAGTTTCGGGCTGCTTCTCCAGACCTTCCTGGTATCGCTAAAGGGACGGTGACCTACAGTAGCTGGGTAGAGCGTCTAGAGGTAGATGCAATCATCTCAGCGGATAATATCAAAGGCGATGATGGACGGCTGTCTGCTCCTGGTATTAAAGCAGTCTCTAATTTTTGGGTTAATCGAAAAGCTACTGCTGCATACGGTCAGCAGACCGTTGGCCCACAGGTCAAGTACACCATTCCAGAGGCAACGCGCTTAGAGATCAATCCAAGGGTGCAGAAGAAGGCAGAAGCACTGGCGCAGGTTGCTGGAGACTATGCTGCGTTGAGTTACCGCTATCTTAAGCACAAGGAGAGCGAACGTGATCGCCCGTATGAAAGTGCTGAAGAAGAGGCATCCAGCAATAGCCGTCCAGACTGGCTGTACAACGCCTTAGATTCAGATAAGTATGGTCAGCTAACCGACCAAGCTGGTGTCATTAGAGGATTAGAGTCTTATATAAAGGGCCAATGGCAGCGGCTATCTGCAAACGGTACGTCTGTCCCGTCAGCAATGGCACAGCACCACAGCAAACTGAAACCTTGGGAAGTATGCAATAAAGACTTACCGCATGGTGCAATTGTGGCCTACTACCGTTCCCCATTCCCGAACGTGGGTGCGGCAGCGATCGCTATCAACAATACAAAGATTATTCAGCAGCAAGATAGAGAAGCGTTCTCTAAGCAGGGTGTGGCTTATTTACCACCCAGTACGGCTAAGAACGTTGCGATTACCGACTTTGATGGTGATATCAACGGGTTTTTTGTAGGTTATGAGCCAACGATTGATAACTTGCCTGAACAACTGCGAGAGGATTTAGCATCTGCTGCTAGCCTACCGAAGGATCAACATTATGAAGTAGGTCGAGCGGCTATTGAGGGGATGATCCATCGGCTAGAAGAGGGGCAAGATAGCTCAATTAAGCCAAGCGTTGATCCTATTGCGGTGAAGGAGTTTGTGACAAGGACAGCGCCCGAGGTTGCGCCACCACAGATTGTTAAACAGCAGAAGGGTAAGCATTCTTGGCAGGAAGGAGAGTCACATTCTGAAGCGACTTGGCGAGCTTGGGGAATTACCGCAGATAATCCGACTGGAAAGGTAGCGAACGCGGGGATGGCGCTACAGGCACTGGCACTGGAGCTGAAGTATGCGCCAGATGAAAGCAAGGAAGTACTTCTCCGTCAGGTGACGGATACTTTTTCCCGAGTTCTAAAAAAAGCAGATCTGCCAGCAGAAGCAAACGACAAAATTTTCATTCCTAGCGACGAATGGCTAGACTCGCAGGGTTTCTCTGTTTCATACGGAGAAAGAATGAAAGATATTGTAATTGTTGGTCACAGCCTAGAGAAAATTAAAAATGACCAGCAGCGTCAGGAGTTTGTCAAACAGCCTTTGATTCAAGAAGCTTTAGATGAGGCTTCTGCCCTACTATCAGAAATTGCAAATGGCCCGAATGCAGTCAATCTGCAAACGGCTGTAGACACCGCTAAAAGTGCTAAAGGCATTGACGAGGACTTGCATAATTTCGTGGAAGCCCTTCAGTACAAGAAAGACGACTTCAGATTCAATAAGAACAATCCGTCAATATATGTAAATGGCCAAGAGATGCCGACTAGCGTCGATGAGCCGGTTTCTTGGGGCGTTCAGTCAGTCAACGAGCAGTATGGCGGCGCGGTGCTACAGGAGCGAAAGCACGAAGCTTTTCAGGCTGTCTTTCCTAAAGATGTCACCGATCAGCAGCGGCAAGAAGCGAAGTCTATTATCTCAACCTCTAGCGGGCTGATTGCACAGGTTATGGAGACTAAAGCAAGGCATCGTCAGCAGCGGCCTGAAGACCAAAAGCCAACGGTCGAGGTTACGCTATCAGACGGCAGACAACTGAACCTACAGAACATAGCCGACGAGCAGGGGAAGCTGCCTGTTTGGAGGGTTTACGGTCAACAGCCTGACTGGACGATTCGGATTAAGCAAGATGCTAAAGCCACTGAACAAAAGCAATTTCCAGCCCAGCTTGTTTTTGTCGATAGCGAAGGGGTAAGACAGGCTGAGCGCATCGGCTATGTTTCGCCAGCGTCCGCAGAGCAGCATCAGCTATCACAGAAATTTCAGCAGCATAATCAAAAGCTGACAATCTCAGCGCCTACAGTAACAACACAGGTGCCGTGGGCGCGGCAGAACGACTCTAAGATGCTCTACGCGCAACGCGATCAGTACCTAGAACGATCGCTAGCCCCGCCCGCAGGCAAAGACCCCCAGATACATTCTCAAGAAATGGCAACGGCGCTTTGGCGACAGTCAAAAGGGGGCCGCAAGCTGGTAATGCAAGAATATCCAGAAGTGCTGCGCGATCGCCTGCAAACTGTACCTGAGATGACCCTCAATCGGTTGCAAGTCTCTAGTGAGGTGAAGCAGGCGTTAGTCGAGAGAAGCCCTTTAATTATTCAGTTTTCTCAAGATACATTCCAGGTAAAAGGCGTTGAGACCGTGCTTCCATCAGTGTCTGTGCTGAAGTCTGATGGCGATCACCTTTTGCTAGGTACACCCAACACCGAATCTCTCGCACTACCGGCAGGCGCAACCTACATGGCTGCGTTTTCTCATAACCCGACCAGTGAGAAGGTTGTTGATATGCAGATGATGGATTTGCCCACCGTAGCGCAAACGCCCGCTGAGTTAGCAGCAATCAAAGTAGGCGATCGCACCCACCTGACGTTTGACGGCGAGCCTCATGCGGACTACGGCGTACGCGAGGGCCAGTTAGTGATTGTGCAGGCGGCTGAGGGTGGAGAGCAGATGGCGGTGCGGGTCGGCGCTCAGCACCGCATTGATACGCAGCTATTACAGCAAGCGGGCGCTGTACAGCGCTGGGCAGAAGCGGAGAAGCAGCCGTCTTCTGCACTCTTTGAGAAGTTAGCCGCAGCGCGTACTGATGGCAAAGAGCTATGGGGGTTGAACGTTGAGGCACTAGGGACTTACGAACGCGGTCAGATAAAAACTATGGTGGTGGAGCAGCCAGTCACTACGCCTGAATCTGTAGCGCTACCGAGCATAGAGCAACCGTCTGTAGAAAAATCTGAGCTTTCGCAAGCACCTGAGTCTGCTTCTGCTCCCTCTGGGGTAATGGCGGCGATCGCTCGTACTAATCCAGCGCTGAAACAGCGGTTGGAGCAGTACGCCACTGAGAATAGCTCTGAGAAGACAGAGCAGGGCGTGATCGCTCAGGGTTCCGAATCGAATGCTCGTAGTCAGGCAGAGCGGAAAGGCAAGAGCGTTGATAATTGGACGGCTAAGGTAACCCCATCTAACCAGAAATCTGCTCAGCGACGGCGGCGATCACAGTCTAAATATAATGGGATAGGCGATTGATTTTGCTAGCACCTTCGTCTAGGTCTGCGAGATTCGATGCTCCTCAGCGTACTGACGGAGCGCCCGATTGACAGACGCTGAATCCGGAAAGATTTTGTGCAGGTCAGGCTCGATGACAACTATGTTTGTACCTTCTCTGTAGCGACTCGCGTATTTCCCGCGCACCCCCGATTTAATCAAGTCGGCTGAATATTCAGGTCTTAAGGTGTCTTCATTGTTCATAGGCTTTGCGCTCCTGTCGAGTCATGCGTCGCGCTGAGATAAGTCGAATAGCATCTGGTCTTTCGGTAAATGAAACGACCATGTGTGTACCCTTTGAGGATAGCCCAAAGAGCAGGTATCGGTCTTCTTCATCTGAATGGTCTGGGTCTTGAGCATAGGAGGAGTACTCATCTGCGAATACCTCCGTAGCTTCGGAGAATGACACACTATGTTTATCTAAGTTGGTACGTGCCTTTGTTTCATCCCACTCAAAATTCATAGATATCGGTGCTGTGCGAACTAGACAGTCCCTAAATAGAATATCTCGATAGTTCCTCCTTCTTTGTTGTTGTGCCTTTACTCTTTTTCCTTGGGCATTTCAATATGAAAGTTACAGGTAGGCGTCCCCGCATCAACGCAAGCTTGTAGCTGCTTCTGATTCCACCGCTCAATGTCGGCCCACCTCGTATTATCGTCTGCTCGTCCGCGACTGACCCAGGCCGTCGTCCAAGAGGTGAGCATCAGCGCTGCCGCGCACCCGCAGGCGATCGCTCCCGCTTCAATGTAGTGCTTGTGCCGGACACCTTTGGTAATTTCCTTCACTTGTTCAGCCGCTGCTGTTCTAGCGTGGGCGATCGCGTGAGCAGCCAGTTTCTCTGCCTGAGCCTTGAGCTGCTGTGACTGCTCTTGAAAGACCGTTGTTAATATTTCGGCCTGTGAACCTGCCTCTTGCCGAATAGTCTCCTGCTCAGCTTTGGACGCCTGCTGTAGCTCTGTCTGCTGGCGCTGTAATAACTGCTCAACGCCGGTAATTTTCTTGTTAAGCAGCCCTTCTACCTCATGCAGGCGGTTATCGATCCCATGAGCGGTCTTTGTACTGTCCAACGACTGTGCTATCAGCTTTGACTGCACCTGCTGCCAGTTTGCCGCTAGCCGCTGAGAGGCCGTTTCCATAACCGTCTCAATTTGCTCGGGATACTGCTTGACTAGTGCTTCTAGTTGATGGGTGGCGATCGCGAGCAGTAGACCTGGATCGTCATCGTCCCAGCCAATTTGTCGGCAGAGTTTTAGAACAGCGACCTTGAAGGCATCTGATTTTCCTTCAAGCAGCGCATCGATGGCCGTCATTGCTTTCGATTGGTCTGACCCGTTTTGTTCTGGATTCATAGCCCGAGCGCTCCGTTGGCTAACTTCATCTGGTCTTGAAAGTCGGTGAGCCACTGTTTTATGCGGTTGCGGTCGCCTCTGGGGAGTCCGCTTTCTTTTTGGGTGGCAGTAGAGAAGGGCAGGTTATCTTTGTCGATTGCGCCGTAGGTTTTGCTGAGTAAGTCGCGCATCGTCAGCACAATACCACCGCTGGCTTCAAATCGTTGTTTTGTGGAAGAGGCGTCGAATAGCTCGAAGTCTTCTTCTGGGCCAAAGTGTAGGTTCTTGACCACGACATGTTGAACGTTGTGGTCTTGGGTGATGTCCATCGCTTCTTTGAGCATTTGAACTGAATCTTTGATTGGACTTAGGACGGTAATAACGGTGAAGCCATAGCCGAGTTCTTCGGCGCTAGAAAGGAAAAGTGATTCGTCCTGCAAGCGCATCAGGATCTGAGTGCCGCCAGCGGCGACATCAACGAGGATGACATCCGGCTGCTGGTCTTCCATCGCTTCGAGGATATGGTCACCGCCATCCCGCTGCGCCAGTAACGTTCTAGTAACGCCTTGACCGATATTTTGGTAGTAGCGGTGTAACTGTGGATTTCCCAAGTCGCCATCGAAAGCGGATACGTTCGTTTCAGCGGCTAGCAGTGCATCTAGCGCACCCCGAGCGAAGGTGGATTTGCCGGTGCCGCCTTTGCCGCCAGTTACCCATAAGACGCGCTTAGTTCTTAAAGTAGTCCCCTGAGCAGTATCCTCAGCAGCATTCTCTATCGTGGTTTGGACAGAATCTCCATAGATGCCTTTATCAGCGTTCTTTGTTGCGGTTTGGACAGAATCTCTATGGGTACTTTTATCAGCGTTCTGCTCTGTACTTAGCGTTTGACCGTTTACCATGCTAACTATCCTTTCTTTTGACATTTCTTTGAAGTTGGGATCGCCTACTGCTTGTACAGCGTTCGCTCATTTAGTCGCTACAGGCGCTACTTTGCTTTAGAAGTAGCCTTTTTAGTAGCTTGCGACCTTCTGTTAGTGACTGTCTTTTTATCAGCAGCTTTTGATACCGTCTGATTTTTAGTTTCCTGACTGTTCTCAGTTGAAAGCGGGACTGCTTTCTTTCTAGCTGATTGTTTGCGTTTCGCTGATGTATGCTCGCGCCTGTATCCGTTTACGTATTGCTTAAGGAGTCCTTTAGAGATATCGAGACCCGAGTCTTTAAGTGTTTCAGAAACTTCTACGTACGAGTGGTTCTTAAGGGCTTCCTCAATTTCATTCATCATGGCTTCAACTGCCTGCTTTTTTGTGAATTGAGTTCTAGGCGTTTTAGCAAAATCTTTCAGGGCGGATTGCCAATGGTTAATTTGATTGCGAGAGTAAACGACTTCTACCATGTGCTATAGCTCCTCCGGCATCTCTACAAATCCTGCTTTCTTTGCGTTCTCTGCTTCTCTTTGTCTTCTGGCATCGAGCGGCTTCCCACTGTCGTCAGGATAGCGATGGGAACTATCGTCAGACTTCAACCGATCTTGACCCGACTGGCTAGACCTAGCTATGTTGGTTCCTGTACCAGAGAACTTCTGAGTCTTTCTAGCGGCTTCCTCTGTTATAGAATTATCGTCTGCCGTTTGCCTCTCAGGTGCTTGACCGCTAGCTATGGCCCCTTCCTTCTTTTTCTGAGTCTTCTGTTGAGCGGACTTTTTTCGTCTGCTACTAGCTCTCTTTCTAGGTTTCTGATGATTCTCTTCATCGTCATCGGTACTGTGTTCTCGCCGATAGGTGCTGACATACTTCTTCAGCGAGCCTTCAGAGATGTCTAGTCCCCAGTCCTGTAAGCCGCCTGCAACTTCTCGATAAGAGCGTTCCTCTAGAGTGTCTTCAATGATATCCATCAGCGCTTCTACCGCCTGCTTCTTATTGAAGTCCGAGCGGGGCTGCTGTTTGAGTTCCTTTAAGTTCTCGCCCCATTGCTCAATCTGTTCTACAGAATAAATGGATTCAGCCATATCCCGATTAGGTATAAGAGAGTGCTAATTCATACTATCTAGATTGTTGGAATACGAGCCGTATTAGACGTATTAAAAGATGTGAACAAATATCCTGGGATGTCACTAAGTTCTAGAAAACGAACATCAACAGCAGAAATGTTTGCTAGCCTAAAATGCAACTCATGCGTCTCTACGATGAGACCAGACACGAGTTTGGTAGTGGTGTCGCTATAGGGTCGTAATGCGGTAACCAGTAGCGTTCCGAGTGAAGGCTACGCCCGCCCCTTTTACAGACATCGGCTAATCGTCACTATGTATCTCCGGGCGGGCTACGCAGGAGTTCAGACAAGACGCCCAGTAGGGGCCACGAAAACCCGCAAAACGTTGTTGCTTCTAACTTACAAGCGAAAACTCTCCCAATCTACAAAAAATGCTCACATCCGCGAATGTCTGCGTTGCGCAGGCAGAGAACTATTACGAGAAAGATGACTACTATACGCAGGGCGATCCAGACCTAGAGAGTGACACGAAGTGGCAGGGGAACGGAGCCGCTGCGCTGGGCCTAGAGGGGCCGGTAGACCAAGCGGTCTTTAAGCAGCTATTGCAGGGCCAAACACCGGACGGAGACTCACTGCATTCACGTCAGATAGATCTAGAGAAACATCGGGCAGCGACAGACTATACGTTTAGTGCGCCAAAGAGCGTTTCGATTGCTGGCCTGATTCAGAAAGATAAGCGCGTTATTGCAGCTCACGATAGAGCCGTAGAAACTGCGCTTGGAGTCCTAGAGAGTCGATACGCGCAGACAAGGGTTAGGCGTGGCCCCGGCATCCGCGAACGAGTGCAGACGGAGAGTATGATTGCGGCGAAGTTTCGACACGAGACCAGCCGAGAACAAGACCCGCAGTTGCATACTCATTGCGTCGTCATAAATGCCACTCAATTGTCCAATGGCCAGTGGCAAAGTATGGCAAATGAGGAGGTGATAAACAATAAGAAGCTGCTGGGCGAAATCTATCAAAACGAGCTAGCTGTCCAGATGCGCCATCTAGGTTATGAGATAGCGCCGCAGGGAAATGGATTGTTTGAGTGTAAGGCGTATGAAAAACCGCTGTTGGATCTGTTCAGTACGCGCAGCCAGCAGATAGAAAAATACGTTGAAAGGTGGGAAGAGTCGCTCAAAGATAAAGGTGGCAAACCACTGAGCGCGAAGCAAAAAGAGCAGGCAACGTTAGCGACCCGGCTCAGGAAAAAATCAGTCCCGCGCGAGGTGTTGCTAGACGGCTGGCATCAGGCGATCGCTTCTAGCGAGATTCATCTGCCTGAAGTACCTGACATAGCTTCTGTAGAAGTTGATAGTAGAGCGCAAGTTTCAGCGACCGAAGGTGTGAACCATGCCGCTGAGCGAGAGAGCGTATTTAAGCGAGAGAAAGTAGAGCGGTTTGCCTTAGATCATCACCTGGGCGAACAGTCGTTTGATGAGCTGCAAACTGCGATGGCAGAGAGCGAGCTGATTCCAGCTAAAGACCGCTTTACGACCGAGACGGCCATCGAGCGCGAACTCGACACGATTTCGATGATGAGACAGGGGCAAGGACAAGTGGAGGCGATCGCCACTTGTGATGAAGTAGAGGCGTTGACGGCTGGAGAGCTGACGCTGACTACTGGGCAGTATCAGGCCATCCTGGAGACGGCTATCAGCCGCGATCAGTTTGTTGCTTGGCAAGGCGTAGCAGGTGCAGGCAAAACTTACAGCCTGAAGTTACTCGCTCAGATAGCGATTGAGCAGGGGTATGAGGTGACTGGATATGCGCCCAGCTCGCAGGCTGCAACTGTATTGAAAGAGGAGGCCCACATCGAGAGCAATACCGTTGCCAGATTGCTGCATAGCGACGGTCGAGGTGATAACCCAAAGCAGGCCATTTGGATTGTTGACGAAGCTGGATTATTGAGCGCGAAGGACGCGCATTCGCTGCTGAAGAAAGCACGAGTCGATAATGCCCGAGTTGTCTTAGTGGGCGATACCCGGCAGCTATCGGCGGTTGAAGCGGGTAATCCGTTTAGATCGCTGCAATCGGCAGGGTTGAAAACGTCCTTTCTAGAGGAGTCTCGTAGGCAGAAAACAGAAGCCCTTCGCGCCGCCGTCGTTTGTCTAGCGGCTGGTCAACAAAGCGAGGGTTTAGACCGACTGGATAATGCCGGTATGGTACATGAACAGAAAGAGGGCGAATACCGACATCGGTCGATTACCGCTGAGTACATTCTCATGATCCCAGAGGCGAGAGAGAAGACACTGATTCTAAGCGGTACAAACGTGGAGCGATTAGCGCTAACGGCACAGCTTAGAGGCGCACTACAGGTGGAGGGGAGTCTGGGCGAAGATCGGTTTGCGATGTCGTCATTGCGCGCACTCGACCGGACGGCAGCACAGCTCAAGTATGCCTGTTCCTATGAGGCTAATGACATTATCGTGCCGGTGAGAGACTATCGCCGTTATGGGATGGAGCGCCGCGAACAGTACCGGGTAATAGAGCGAGATATTGAGGCTAACCAACTGATGCTAGAAGCCCCAGGCGGACGGCAGTTCAGCTTTGACCCGGCAACCTGTGCGGATAAAACAGCTTACGAGGTGCAGTCGCTGGCGATCGCGCAGGGCGATCAGTTGAGATGGACGCGCAATGAGGCGGTAGAGGGTGCGCGTAACGGTCAGGTCGTGACGGTTGAATCGGTCGATGTTCTCGGGATGGCCACGGTGCGCGATGCCAAAGGTGAGACGATGGCGCTGACGTTAACCGGCCAGCAGTATCTGGACTATGCTTTGGTGAGTACGACCTACAGTAGCCAAGGAAAGACCGCTGATACCGTCTTGGCCGACGTTGATAGCACACTGAGTCAGGAAGGCTTGTATGTAGCCGTATCGCGGGCTAAGTCGCATCTGAGCCTGTACACGGCTGACCGGGAAAAGTTGTATAAGAAAGCGCAACGCTCGACGGCAAAAGAGAATCCGAGCGACTGGCTAACGTTATTTCAAATGGTGAATCCTAATGTCCAGCAGACCCCTCAACCCGCCCGAGATCTACGAGGTGAAAATCAATCCCAATACATTGGCGATCGCGTTGGAGAGCGCAGTCAGGGGCGCTACCGAACCGCTGTACGAAGAGCTGATCTCGCTGCGCCAAGAAGTCAGCCAGTTAAGAGAACAGCAGCAAGTCCTGGTCGAAGCGTTAGACCCCAATACGAGCCGGAACGCTCTGTAGCGGTACAGCGCGATCATCAAGCCTATCAGCAGTACGCAGCGATGTTTGAGGATGTGCAATCGCCTTACGAGCGCGATTTGTTAGTCGTCCGTCGAATGACGAGTGAGCTAACAGCAGCGCGTAATAGTCGGGTTCTGAACAAAGACGAACTTCAACAGGTTGCTAGGGTGCTTGCCCAAGGGCCAGTGGTGCAGCAGTTGAAGCGTATAGGTGGGAAAAAGGCTGAACTAGCGTATGTGACTGATGTGCTGGTGAAGGAACAAAAGATAGCTAAGCAGCGGGACGCTGAGCGAGTTACGCCGGTAGTGCCTGAAGCTCAAAAAGCACAACCGACTCAGCCGTCGCGCAAACAGCATAAGCAACAGGACAAGGGGATTGACTACTAGGCATTGGCTTAGCGAATTTGCGGTAGCTCCTGCCCCTTCCATTTGATGTACGACTTATCAGGAATTCTATCTGGAATGCCGTCAGGATTGGGCGGATCTATCATTTCACTGGGTAGCCAGCTAGGAAAATCCCAATCGGCATAGAAACAACCACTGCCATAATTATCAGATCTATTTTGTAGCGTGTATGCGGATGTTTTGAACTGCTTCGAGAATTTGTCTAATTCTTCATCCTTCAGTCTTGGCCCATCTATTGATATACCGAAAAACGCGGGCTGTGATTTGTGAAGGTCAGGGTGTTTAAGAAAGCCATTTAGGGAGTACAAACGGTTACCATCGTTAATCTCACTAAAAAAGTTGAACAGCTTTTGAATATCTGAATGCGATATAGCCATCTCCAACTGGTTACCCTCAAACATTTGTTGCGCCCGATTGATAGGGATGCCTTCAACGGACGTTGCAGGTTCGATTGACGAAAGTGGAGCCGCTTTCCATTCGTTGTACTCGACTAACCAGAAGACGATCGCTTCGATGTCTTCACGGGGCATTGCTAGGTCTGTACTGAACATGATTTCTCCCTATTAAAAATCTGGTTGAATTCCAAAGGGAAGCGAGTCTAATAATAGTCGCTAACCTATACCCTGACCCTGGTCGCGAGACTTAACCTTATTGCGTTGACTTTTCTTCCCAGACTTATTCTGACTAGAACGTTTGGTAGTCGGCTTATCCCGGCGTTGTTCGCTAGCGTGGTTCTTCGCCGGTTGCTTCGCTACCTGGGTTTCAGAACTATTCTCAGAGCTGCCGCTTAAAGTTTGCTGCGCTTTACCTACTGTTCTTTTGGCATAGCTTTCATGCCCTTTACTGCCTTTGTCCAGGCTCTGTGCGTGAGGACTATGCTCAGAAATTGCACTCTCAACGTCATTTCTTGAGTGGCCTGCTACCAGTGCTTGCTGCGCAATATATAGGTCGTTCGCCCGCGCATTGGTCGCTGAGATAGTGGCAAATACACCGCTGCCCTTGCTGGCATCGAAGGTGGCGTATATCTCTTGAGGCGATCGCGCTGGCGGTGCCTGCTGAGTTTGGGCCGAAGCGCCGATGCTAGCCTGCGCCTGACTCGGCGTATTCGCGGTGGCTAGTTGACTTACCTTTTGCTGTGACTCTCTCGGTGATGGCTGAGCGCTATTGACCTGCTGTTGTTCTGACGGTTGTTTTACCTGACTGACTTTCTCCGACACTTCAGAGGTTGGCTCTACTGAATTCTGCGCTTGCGAGGCTGCGGTGGCAGGTTGCGCCTGCGGTTTTCTCTCAGCGACGGGTAACAATCGGTCAACTTCGCTGATTACCTGACTGGCATAGCGTTCAGAATTTTCGTTTGCTTGAGCAGCAGAACTATTGCGAAGAATAGAGGTTTTTACCGCTGTCTGGTTTGCTCCCGCCGAAAGTGCGTTGTAGGCGAAGCGTTGATCTCGTACTTTTAAGTCTTTCCCGTAGTTAGAGACATTTGGCCCCTTCGCCCCTTGCTCAGTTGGGCTATATTGCTGCCACAACGTATCTGGCGTCTTTTGTGCAGCGGATATATCAACCTTTTCTACCGTCTTGCTTTGAGGCTGACCTGCTTTATTAGAATGGGCTGTTTCGATTTTGGGTACAGGTTTTGGTGGGGTTGACTGAGGCGTAGGTGATTGCTGAGTGCGATCGCCAATCTTGGGTTGGCTCGCTTGTCGATCTTCAGGTGAGCGGTTTGTGTCGCTTTTCTCTATCGTAGGCTGTGGTTCCGGTGAGATTTTAGCCTGTTGCGCCTGGACGATATTGGCGATCGCTTGGTCGTGGGCTTGTTCAACTTCAGTCGAACGATTTGCGCCTTTGCCTCTAGCGAGCTGGTCAGCCGCTGCCGCTGCGACTTCGAGCGAAACGCCGTTCCTCTCATAGACGCCCTGATACATATCTTTGATGACCTGATGGCGCTCAATTTCTCGCTCTGCCAGTGCAATCGGTGGGCTATCCGCAGCGCCTTTGCCCGCTACGAGGGCTTGGCTTGCGGTTTTGGCCGTCTCTCTCCTAGCTCCTCTTTTCTCCAACGTATCCTGATAGCTTTGTCTGAGCGTTTCCTCACCCTCTGGACTACTGCTCGCTTGAGCCGATTCTACCTGGACGGTTGGCTGTCGTGTCCGTGATTTTGGGTCTAATTGGTTGATGGTTTGGACTTTGCTTTCAATCGGCTGACCGTTGATGCCTAAACTTCTCTCTAAGTCCTGCTTGCGAGCGATCGCCTGCTGTTTTTCTGTGAGCGAACTGTCAGGATTGATCGCGGTCTGGGCCGTTGCTCGGTATTCTTCCGCCAGTCGTGCTTTGTGAGCTACCTGCAATTCTGCCTGCTGGATCATGCCGCTCTCGCTCGCGCCAATTCCCAACGTCATGTCAGCGGCAGCGGCTTTAGCCGTTTCTCGATCAACGCCCCTATCCCGATAGGCTTGATAGAAGTCCTGAAATAGCTTTTCATCAGCCTTTGATGGTTCGTACGATGGCGCGGTTTTTTCATTCTCAATGCCGCGCTCTCCAGCTTGCTTTTGCCGCTGTTGCAAGAGGCGAAAAATGGCTTCGGATATCTCTCTTGCTTTGTTTCCTGCGGCGGCTTCAGCCTGTTGGACAGATTCGTATTCAGCCATCAGTGGTCTCCTTAGTTGTGTAGGGCAGCGGCGATCGCTACTATTTCATCAAAGTCTTGCTGCTCAGCTTCGGTTAGTGCATCAGCCGGTTCTTTGGAGACAGGCTTTTCAACAGCTTCAATTTTCTCGGTTGCCTTCGATTTTTCCTCTGCTATGCCTTCTTCTCCATCGTCGTCCGGCTCAGGCAATAGCTGTTCTACCTGGGCTTTGCGTTCAGCCAGCGCCCTATCCGGGTCACTGAGGTAATGAGGATCAGCCGCTCGAATAGCAGTCAGACGTGGCTTGCTTTTCGTATCCCAGACTTTGCCCGCCGCCGTCTGTTCGGCAATCTGTTCCTGGTTTAGCTTGGGCCGTGCCAGCACTGGTATAGACGCCTGCGTACCGTCCTCGCTCTGGTAGCCAGGGGCGAACATCACGAACTTGCCCTTACCAAAGCGGTTGACTTCATCAGGCGTCACCAGCGGTACTTTCTGCCGGTGCTGAGTGCGGGTTGGCTTCATCAGAAATGTGCCGCTGCGACTCCAGGTATGGTGCAGGCGATCGCACTCGCCAATTCGGGCGCTGACTTCCTTGGCGGTATCGACGTTGTTCGGGTTGAAGTACAGCGTATTGCGACAGCCACTCATGATAGAGCTGGCCATTTCTTTGCCGTAGGTTTCTCGTAGCTGTGAGAGTGACTGGACGCCGAGAAAGGCGACTAGGCCCGCCGACCGCAGCAGGTTGACGTACTGAGCAATCTTTGGCAGGTAGAGCAGCGGTAGCTCGTCTAGGAACAGCGCCAGGATGTTCTGACGCGGCTCTGAGAAGTTATGGGCGATCAGCAGTTCTATTTGTGCAGCGATCAGGGGTAGAACCGCGTCCTGTGTCTCCTCATCAACCTGTAAAAATAAAATCTGTTTGCCGTCCATCTTCAGTGGCACGGTAGACGGCCCGCAGAATGACGCTACGAGATCAGCGGTGATGAAGCGCTCGAATATAGACTGAGCCGTAACAATCATGCCGACGAGCTGTTTGTCGCTCTCCTCAGAGGCCATGAGTTGTCCGAACTGCTTGGTTGTCCAGGCGGGTGCCTTGCCTCTCTCTATCAGCGCTTTCAGTCGGCTAACTAGGTCAGTCTGGTTAATAATCTCGCTGACGGTCATCAGGTCAGCTTGCGGCAGCAGCTTACTGAGCATGATGGCCGCTTGCACGATACCGATGCCGGTGCGCTGGAAGAAATCATTGCCCCCTTTGTTGGGATTGAAGCCAGCCGTGTTCTTTTCGAGAATGTTAGCCAGTTGCAATGACCGAGAGGCGTCTGTGGGTGAGCGAATAAAGTCTTCTGGGTTGAGGCAGTCGGAGTACGCCTTCCCAGGTGCGATGATGCCGACGTCATAGCCTGAGAGAGCAGCAATCGGCGCGAACCGGCGCGTAATACTGTCTTCTCGACTGCCCTTGGCATCGAAGACAATCGCAGGCTGACCGCGTTGGATCACTTCCATTAGGCCAGGGTCGCCAATTGTCGCGGACTTACCCGAACCAGGTGCGCCGACGAACAGCACGGATTCGTTAGCGTAGGGAATCGCAACATCGCCTAGCTCAATGGACATCTCTAACCCGCCCGCTTTGTTCTGCTTTTTAGCTAGCTGGATGGCTCTTTTTTTCTCTGCCTTCGTAGCGAAGCGCCCTGTGCCGAGCTTTTGCTTTTGCGGAGCCATGCTGATACGGACGAAGCCCAATGCGCCGACCCCAGCCATCATTAGCAGCAGTGTGGCCGCAGACGCTATCGGGTAATCATCGACGGCGGTAGAGATGAACTCTGAGGGGTTGGTGAAGCCGGTGGTGTATTGCTGTTTCATGGGGAGATCGCGCCTACTGCGACCGACAGAGAGAGAACGCCGAGTATTCCGAAAGCGTAGATTCTGTTCATTGGATTGACCAAGAGCCGTTTTGGTAGCAGAGGGTATCCTTGTCGGTTTCGGCAAAAATGTTCTCGTCTTCTGGGTCTGGTGGGACAAGTAAACAGGGCAAAGAAAAGCCTGGTTGGTCAATCACCTCAACGATGGGTTCGTCAGGGCTAGTTCGTTGAACGTAGACGGCAAGAACTCTTTCACCCGTAGACGCTTGATAGCCTGCTAAAGCGCAGCCACCGATGCCACAGAGCGCTGGTGTGTTGAAATCTACTAGCAGTAAATCGCCTTGCTCGTAGCCGACTGCTGAGGCGGCGATCGCTTCTCGATCTGCGCTAGGCGCTGTACTTTCAGCCACAATCTCCGTGAGTTTTGCTGCGGTGACTAGCTCAGAAAGCGGTTGCCATGGTTGGGTGGTTTCATTCATGGCGATCGCGCGATAGGAGATAAATCCGGCAAGCAAACTTAATCCGGCAACGGCGATCGCGATATAGGTAAGTGACTTATTTCTAAGAATCATGGGGAAGGTGCCTCTAGAAAATTAGCGTAAAGCGATTCAGATACAGCCGATGGAACGCTGCCTCGTTCAGCTATCTCTTGCCGTTAAAACTGATGCTGGAGATTACTGATGCTGGAGATTAAAAGCTTCTTCATCTCGCCTCGTTCTCAGACAACAGTTCTATTGCTGACCGGGCAGGAATTCCTACAGCTTCTAACCCTGCTTGATTTATTGCGCCGCCGCCATGAGTCAAAACCTTTATCTTTTCTCCTTCTTTCTTCAATACGGTCATTCCTCCGATTTCAAGATAATTCCAGCTAGCCAATGCATATCGCTCATCGCTTGATACGCTGAGCTTTCTAATAACGATGTCATCAGGGTCTCGAAATCCATGCGATATATACGCTATAGCAGCGTTCTGGAACTGTTGCTCAGCACTAATTTGTTGAGCGATAGATGCTTGCCATCCGATAGCTACAGATAGAGATAGTGAGGCAAGTAAAAGTAGAAGAAATCTTTTCACGGTAGTTTCCTTATGTTAGTTATTGAGGCGATAAATACGTCCTGGCGTTCCTCCATATACGCCATCGAAAGTGATATCCGACTCCCATTTGAAAGCGGCCCTGCTAGAAGAATTAGATAGCACTACTGAACAGCCGTCATTCTTGCAGATGCCAACATGCTCTTCGTTTCCTCCTTCTATTACGATATCTCCGGCTTTTGCCTCTGACTGGGAAACGCGAGTCCCTCTTCCATTTTGCAAATCCCATTCTGCGGCGGGCACCCAGACTTGTCCGCCGGGTTCGGGATTACCAGGTACTGAATTCCCAAGTGGCTGTACGCCAGCATTCTCTAAGATCTTGTTGACACTCCATAAGCAAGCTTGGTTTCCTCCATCTGGCCCAGAGCTTGTGTTGAACCCATACATCTCTTCGAGAGACTCGCTGACCGTCTCGGCACTGCCAGAACCAGCTTTACAAGTTGAGTCTGAACCGCTAGAGCTTTCGACAGATTGGTAAGTTTCAGCTAGCTCCTCTCCATAGGTTTGGAGCGTTAGCCTGCCATGCGTATCAGACCAACCACCGTCGATGGGCGCACCAGAACCACCAAAGTGAATCTGGCCTACGCGCTCGATAATGCGGCTACCCGTAAACCCTTCGCCCATGGCCTGTTCGATATTGTTGGTTTGGTCAGTTTTGAAAACAGCATCTTGATCTGCGGCTGGAAAATACTGTTCAACTTCCGCCGCAGAGATGCCGCCCCCAGCATCGGCTTTAGCTAAAAATGTATTGCCCCCCGGTTTCGCTTTAATAGAGGCTCTAACATCCTCCCGATAGGTCATATATTGGTATCGACCTAAGCCATAACCACCGCCGGTATAGGCACCGACCGAACTATAGTCTCCTTCAATGCTGGAGAACGCAGCCGCTAAAGACTGAAAATTAACCCCTCCTGGGCCTTCTCCACATAGCCCAAATCCACCTCTACTGCCGCTGGGTGTATTTGCGCCGATGAGTGCCTTGACATCGCTAGGCGTCTCTGGTCGTAAATCCTCCCAACCATCCGGTGCTTTAATCGGCTGAGTAGAGCCGCCGAGACCGTCTTTTACACCTGTGAGAATCGTCGCCCCCTCCTGCGTTGTTATGGGCAGTGGCACTTCCATAAAATAGGCTGTGCAGCCTAAATCAGGGGTGCCTCTGTAACAAACTCTGAAGGCTAGCCCCCAGTCAGCAGCGCCAGTCTTTTCATCCGTTCCTCGTACCTGTAGCGCAAATGTAGAGCCGAACGGTACGCGGTAAGCACCCGCTTCATTAAACATAGCCCCGAGAACGCCAAAGCCATCCTTCACGCGGTGCTTACTCGTCATCCAGTTGCTGCCAGCCCAGGCTCCCTTAATTGGAGAGATATCGGAATCGTACAGCTCGATATGAGCGCAGCCGCCAACGCAGGCAATCGGTTCCCATGTCTCTTTGCCATTGGTGCCACCCGAGACGGGTTTGGGCGTAGCTTTACCGCCAGAGTACTCTTTCGCACCAAAAGAGATGTCTTGCTTTGCGATGGGAATTAGCCCGCCGACCATTTCTAGTCCGGGAAAACTGCCGAACTGCGCAGCGGACAGACCCGGCACGTTGGCCACCACATCGTCGCCGACCTCTGGCATCTCGCCCATCTTGGTCGCGCCGAGGTTCGGCACGTCAGAGACCTGGAGCGAGCCGAGTTCGCTATTGCCAATGGTCATCTGTCCGATGTCAGGATTGTTGGCGAGATACTGAGAGAGCATATCTTCTGAACCGGCACCGCCAATCTTGTCAGCTAGGTTAGGGATGTCAGCTAGCGCGTAGTCACCCAGGAAAGGAACGTCCCCAACTAGATCACTCAGCGTGAAATCTTGCAGGAACGGCACGTCAGCCAGTTGAAAGTTTTCAATGTCGAGGCCGGTGAGCTGTCCGATGTCATCCATTGTTAGCTGCTCGATGCCCGCACCGGTATACATCAGATCGCCCATCTTGATGACTTCGCTGGGGAACTGACCGGCTATCCATTCTCTAGCCGGATCGTAGGGCGGCTGGTAGCCTTCGATCTGTTGGTCGTAGTTGTCAACGCCTACCTGTCCTTCTACCTGGAAGATAGTGTCGCGGTAGCCCAGCATGAAGCCATCGCTCTCAAAGGCTGGCAAGTCGTCAAAGGAGAGTCGAAGCACTTCAGCTTCTAAACTCTCAGAAACGTCAGGCGATATCTCCTGGGCGAGTGCAGGCGACACCCAGAGACAAAGGCAAGCTATGAAGGATAGGAGTAGGCAGAGCAAGCGTTTCATCAGACAATTGGCGAGCGATCGCCCTTTATTCAGGAGCTGAAGCTGTTATCTAACAGGTCAGTAAAATCAGGCTGACCAGAGAGCTGGGTAAGATGCGCCCACTCAACACCCGCCTGCTGAGCTGCGAGCCGTTGACCAGTGCCGTTGTCCACGAGCGTAAGGAACTGTTCTACTCGTTTGAGAAAGCTGTTGTCTGTGCCATGCTGTTCGACGGCGGCGGTATATTCAGCACGTAAAGTGTCTAGGTCAATGTCTTCGCCACCCGGTAGGAGTGCGGTTTGAGCGAGTTCTGGATTAGCTTCAGGCACTGCGCTGACAGTATTGTGAACGGGCTGATTGCCGAACGACACCTCGAAGACGTAGCAGCCGTTGGCCGTGTTCGCGAGCAGCGACGTGGTGGGCGTCTGCGGCATTCCTGGGAATTGCGATGTTTCAACCTCAGTCAGAATGAGTGTCTGCGTTCCCTGCTGCGGAATCTCTTCTAACATCAGCTTGGAGATATCGAAGACTTTGGCCTGATAGACCGGCGCATCAAACGAGATAGATGCGCCGTTTCCGCGATTGACAACCACGTTGGGGCCGCGCGTACAGGCCGCGTTTGCTGCCGTAGGCAGTAGCAGAACAACAGCAGAGGTGATGGCAAAGCCTCTCCCAAGGAGGATCGCACCTTGTTTTAGTTTGGATTTCATGTTGATGTCTCCTGCGCTATCGCGACGTGCTATTGAGCGGAATATAGTTGTTGAAAGTGAGTTGAACTGACTGCTCATCGAGCGTCCAGATAGTAGGCTGTGAAGCAACCTGCGAATTTCTAGCTGCTGCGCTTGCATCAGAGCGCTCCACTTGCCCGTCAATAATGGTTTCAGCTAGGCCACCGCCGACATCCATCAAAACGTTATCCCCGTTACTGAGGACGTTGCCGAGACTATTGCCGAGCGATTCAAACAAAAAGCCGCCTACGTTAGGCCCAGATGACCGCACAGATCCGCCGTTTGCCCTTGCCGTTAGAACACCACCATTGGCGGCTTGAACCGCTACGCTAGCGCGAGGAATCTGGATATTTTGAGTCTCACCAAAGATGCCAACGACTTGAATGTTGACAGCGCCAGAACCGGGATCTATTTGAGCTTGGCCTAAGAATTGAGTGCCTGCTGAGATCGCCGACTGATCGCCAGCCATAATGTCCTCAGTAGTCATCAGCAATATCTCCGGCAGCGGCGTCCCTTCCTGCCAGCTAAAGCCATAGGGCAGCTCCGCCTGGGTGCTAGTCCCTGGCATGATGGCCATCGGCGTGGTGGCCGCGCGATTTTCTGTGGGAGAGGTGCCAACTTCAGCAGCGGCTTGTTCCTCAGATCTCTCGAATCCCCTTCTTAGGTCTAGTACCGCTGAGTCTGCTCTCGGAGCATTGTCTATTTCAGGCTCAGGCGATACGCTCTCAACTTCACTGTCTACGTCAGGAGTCCCAGCCGCTAGAACTACGTTGGCATCCTGCTCATATTGCAGCTCTTCTTCTGTGAGCGGTCTTTCAATGGGCGCAGATGCGATCTCTAGCTGCGATGACTCAATGGCGATCGCTTGGATGTAGGGATTGGCAGTCTCGAAAGGATTGGATGCCTGAGCGCTGACCGTTCGAGCTGCCTGAGCGGTAGGTGGCGGTGTGCCATAGGTGCCGAGTGCCTGTAGCTGCGCTCGACGCTCGAAGGGGTCTACGGGTTCGACTTCTCTAGCGGGTGCCTGAATGACCCGACTGGGTTGTGGATTGGCCGCAGGCGGTGGTGTGGAGCGAGGGGCCGGTGTGACGACTCTAGAAGGCGCAGGTGTGGGTCTAGGCGCGGGCGCGGGTCTGCTGCTGACCTCTGTTGCTTGCGAGGTGGGTGCGGGCGCAGGCTTAGTTGCGGTGGTCGTTGACTTGGGTGCTGCTTGCGTCTGAGTTCTTTGTTGCTGCCGACCCGCAGCGTCTATAGTATCCGCATCAACTTGTTGGTCGGTGAAGGCTTGCTGGCTGCGTCGTTGTTCTAGTTCAGCCTGCATCGCCGCAACGTCTTCAGGGCTAACGTAGGTGCTGCCTTCTGTCGGCTCCTCAACAACGGCAACTGGCGCTGCTTCTTTGGGGCCACCACCGCCCAGGAAGATAAGAGATAACGGCAACATTAATGCTCCAGCGATGATCGCGCCGCCCGTTGCCTTTGGCCCTAGCCTACGAGAAAAAGGCTTTTGCTCTGCTACCTGCTCGAAGTCCGCAGTCGAGGCAATTGGGCTGGCTGGTTTTGGCATATTTGCCGGTGATGCCTGCTGCATGACAGGTGCGCCTTCAAGCAGCGTAGAGATGTCTTCTAGCTGGGTCTGATCATTCTCGGGAAAGGCGACTATATTGTCGGCAACCGCCGCTCCACTGCCGTTTCCATTGCTGTGCGTACCGTTGCTTTCCATGAGGTTTATTCCTGTTTGAGAGCGGTAATTTTGTCGATGCGAACGCCCGATTCGAGCAGACGATAGGTGGTCTTCGCCGCGTCGGAGGGGTCTTTTTCTAGGGCCAGCAGCGGCACCTCAGCGGCCACTAGCTGAAGCTGAACGTTGGTTGCCACCATCTCACCGGATGGATTAGCAGGGGTGGTGATCAGCCTGGAGCCAATCACGTCTATTTCCCAGCGTCCTGGTTCAATCTGCCGAGGTGCAGAGATGCGATAGGGCATATACAGCGAGCTGAGGCCACCGCGTTGAGCTTCGGTGTTGTAGATGTTCTCAGCGAAGCCTTTGAGATAAGCGTCTCGGGTGGTATCGGTGAATAGGTAGGATGCGGTAACGGTTTGTTCGGGTAGGTTAGCGCCCTCGTAATCGACCTGCTCAGTTTGGTGGTCGATTTGCGGTAGGTCACCAAAGGAGAAGTTCAGGAGCGCCCATTCGCGGGCAACGTTCTGAAGCACTTGAGGGTCGCGGTAGTCGTAGTCGATGGGTTTGGCGATGAATGCCTGTCCGCCGACTTGTTGCACGAGCGTTGGCGCGTCGCGATTGGAGATACGAGAGACGCTGGCAGCGAGCCAGAACATCATGAGTAGCGTGAGGCCATTGCTAACGATCAGCCCGATTGTGATCAGACTGCCGTTGAATTGGGTATCGGTGTCGGTATTAGGTAGTAGTTTTCTAAGTCGTCTGGGTTGGAGTTTGGCTATCATCTCTTTCTGTCTCGTTTCTCTTTTAGATAATTCAGGTTGCTTTCTACAAGCTCAGTATTGTCGCCAGCAGCGCGTTTTTCCTTTAGCGTTCTCTCTTTAATTTCAATCTGACCATCTATATCACCGAGAATTTCATAGACATCGCGGAGACAAAAATCTACATCTCCGTTTTCAAACTCATGTTCTATGGCTGCACAGGTTTCTAGGGCTTCTTTCCGCATGTCTAAGCGGGCATATTCTCTGGCTTTCCATGAATAACTAGATTCACTATTTAAGATGACGCTTTCTGGTTTGGGCTTTGGTTCTACATTCAACATGCTAGGAGCGCCGCCTATTAGTAGAACAATTAGACCCAGCGGAATTGTGAAAACCCAAACAAATTTCATGATGCAATCCTCTTAGGACTGACCCATCAATAACTGTCATTTTCATCTGATTCCATCAGGCTTTAAGCTTGTCAGGCTAGGCGTCATTTCCGAGAGGAGAGTCACGATGACATTTGAATTTCGTAATCAG
>QBMC01000059.1 GCA_003242035.1 Nodosilinea foveolarum
AGAAGGCAAAACCTATATGCCACATAGCCTTCGAGCGTTGTGTCACCCCTTCAGGCCCACTGCTTAGTTTGCATATATAGCGAACCCTGCTGATCCAGAGCATAAGCTTCTGCTTGCCGATCACCCAAAGACTGAGCAGACTTCACCGCTGTAGACAACAATTCATTCGTTTTGGCGATTGATAGCGACTGCCCTGGCGTCTTCTCTTTTGCCAAGCTAGCACTCAGGTTAACCGCCCCATATACCGACAGTCTGCTAGGCGGTAATGAGTTTAGCTCGCTGACGATCTCTGCTGCTAGCGGCGCAGTCTCATCCACCTTCCCAGCCTCTACGTACAGCCTCAGGCGGTTCAAGTCTGCTTGCAGCACATCATCCGCATTCATCGCGACAGTGTTGGCCTGCTCAAACATATCCATCGCCGCCGCCAAATCTCCCCAATCTTCAGCAGTTCTACCCAAGCTTAGATAGGTTGCACTCAGTTCATTGGTCAAATCTAGGGCGATCGCAATAAGTAGGTCAGTCTAATCATTTTTTAGACAAGTGCGCGTCAGACCTGGACTTCAGGCACCAGCGTCTTATATTTAATTTGACCTACCTACTTATTAGCGCTCTCAAACAGCGCCGCGCGACTCGACGGTAAGTCACCTAGCACCTGCAAGGCGGTTCCCAAAGGTCTAACGCAGACTCAGCCTGACCCAGGTGATAAGCTAATCCTGCTTTGGTGTTCAACGCCTGAGCAAAAACGACAGCGTCTACCTGTCCTGACGGCTGGCGCTCTAAAATTTCAAGGCCGTCGTCAATCGCCCGTTGCGCCAAACCTCATTGATTAAGCTCTTGATAGGCAGAAGATAAATAGCTGAGTGCGACTGCTCGAACCATTGGCTCTGCTCGACTTTCTGCCATGCTAGCGGCCTGCTGCCATTTCTCTATCGCCGCCGAAAACTGACCCAGCGCATAAAGCTCGCGACCCGATGCCATCAAATCTTCGCCCGACTCGCTAGTTTGGCTAACGCTATTTTTGGCTAGCAGCGGAGAGGATTCTAGAGCGATCGCTGCCAGCGGACTTACACCGCTAATCACGCCTGCGCTCAGCAAACCGGCAGCTACGCACGCCAAAGTGTAATTCTTTTTCATACTCTCAATAAGTCCAGTTGCTTTGCGCGAAATAACAGGCGTAAAGTTTGGCAACCCCATCAGCATCTAAGTACTGAGCGCCAAACACTCCGCTCTAGAATTCCCGCCATTTATGACGCCTGAACAAACTACGATGCCGCAGACCACTCGCCGCTAGGCAAATAAACACCGCCGTAGCTACGTATCTTTTCTATCGTCATCTCGTACGTCCAGGCGGTTATCCAAGGCTCGCGGTCGAGGTAAAATACCGGTCGTTGGCAGCGCTGATAGTCGTTTTCTTCTGGCGATCGCGCCGCTGAGTAATCTTCTAGCCGATCTAGTCCTCTCAGAACATCAGCGCAGACCGCAGCGCTCTGCCGAAAGGTCAGCAGAAAACCCTTTATCCAATCCTCTCCCCGCGTCATTGCGGGATAACCTAACTGAGGAAAATCGTATAGCCGTCCATTCACCAAGGCAGGCACCGCCTCAGTCAAGAAATCACCACAGCAGCGCTGATGATAGCGACCTCCTGGCTTCAGAGTGCCGTAGACAAAAACGCGAAGCCAACTTTCCACATCAAAAGCCCTCTAAAAACCGCGCTACACACTAAAATACAACCTTACGGAATACGAATAGAGAAAAGGAACCTTAGCGGCGTGGAATTGCGATACAGCCCAGCAGAGATCGAAAATAAATGGCAAGAATACTGGGCTAAAAACGAGCTGTATAAAGCGCCTGAGAAAGCGGATGCCGAAGACGCAAAGGGAAAGTTCTACGCCCTCTCTATGTTTCCTTACCCCTCTGGCGACCTGCACATGGGCCACGTGCGCAACTACACCATTACCGATGTAGTTGCGCGCGTTCGCCGAATGCAGGGCTATCGAGTGCTACATCCGATGGGCTGGGATGCGTTTGGCCTACCGGCTGAGAACGCAGCGATTCAAAGAGGAGTGCCCCCAGCAGAATGGACGCTCAAAAATATTGAGCAAATGCGCGAGCAGCTAAAAGCGCTAGGGCTTTCTTACGACTGGAGTAGAGAAGTCGCGACCTGTCTTCCCAATTACTATCGTTGGACTCAGTGGATTTTCCTTCAGTTTTTTGACGCTGGACTGGCCTATCAAAAAGAAGCCGCCGTCAACTGGGATCCGGTTGACCAAACGGTGCTGGCAAATGAACAAGTAGATAGTGAAGGTCGCTCTTGGCGATCGGGTGCAAAGGTTGAGCGAAAACTACTGCGCCAGTGGTTTTTCAAAATTACAGACTATGCTGATAGGCTACTCACCGATTTAGATCAGCTTTCTGGCTGGCCGGAGCGGGTGAAAACAATGCAGGCCAACTGGATTGGTAAGTCTACAGGTGCACAAGTCACCTTCAAGACAGAAACCGGCGAAGATCTCTTAATTTATACGACTCGTCCCGACACGCTCTGGGGTGCAACCTTTATGGTGCTCTCTCCCGAGCATCCGCTCATGGATTCCTTGACGACTCCAGAGCAGGCGATCGCAGTTAAAACATATCAGGACGCAGCGGCTAATCTCAGCACAATTGATCGGACGGCTGAAGGAAGAGAGAAAACGGGCGTCTGGACGGGCAGCTATGCGGTTAATCCTGTAAACGATCAGAAGATTCCTGTTTGGACGGCTGATTACGTGATGATGGATTACGGGACAGGCGCGATTATGGCGGTTCCGGCACACGACCAAAGAGACTTTGAGTTTGCGCGAAAGTTTGAGTTACCAATTGAGGTTGTTGTTCAACCCGATGGCGAGTCGTTTGACGGTGAGACGATGGAGAAAGCCTATGCTCACAGTGGCGTCATGGTGAACTCTGGGCCTTTGGATGGGGTTGTTGCGGGGAAGGGCGAGGGAGAGAGCGTTGAGAGAGCGATCGCCCATCTAGAAAAACAGAACATCGGACAAGGCACCACCAACTACCGTCTGCGCGACTGGCTCGTCTCTCGTCAGCGTTACTGGGGCGCACCTATTCCTATCATTCACTGCCCTAACTGCGGCACCGTTCCCGTTCCTGACTCAGACCTGCCAGTAGAACTGCCTGCCAAAGTAGAATTCTCTGGTAAAAGCGTCCCTTCTCTGGCCAAATTTGACGACTGGGTCAATGTTCCCTGTCCCAACTGTCAGGCTGATGCTAAGCGTGAAACCGACACAATGGACACGTTTCTCGACTCGTCCTGGTATTTCTTACGCTACGCTGACGCCAACAACGAAACAGCAGCCTTCAGCAAAGCAAAAGTAGACGATTGGCTACCCGTCGATCAGTACGTGGGCGGCATTGAACACGCGATTTTGCACCTGCTTTACTCTCGCTTTTTCACCAAAGTACTCAAAGACAGAGGGCTGCTTAGCTTCGACGAACCCTTCAAACGGCTGCTGACGCAAGGCATGGTTCAGGCCATCACTTACAAAAACTCAGACGGGCAGTTTATTGTGCCAAAAGACATCAAAGATTTGGCCAGCCCTGCCGATCCGGTCACTGGTGAAGCTTTGCAAGTTTCGTACGAAAAGATGTCCAAGTCTAAGTTCAATGGGGTAGCACCCGCTGAGGTACTAGCTAAATACGGCGCAGATACGGCCCGCATGTTTATTCTCTTTAAGGCTCCACCAGAGAAAGATCTTGAGTGGGATGATGCCGACGTAGAAGGGCAGTATCGCTTCCTCAATCGAGTATGGCGAGCCGTAGCAGAATTTTCTCAGTCGGAAAATGCGACTAGCCTTGAGAAAATTAGCGACATTGCGCAAAACAAGCTCAGCAAAGAGGATAAAGCCTTACGCCGAGCAACCCATACAGCCATCAAGGAAATCTCAGAAGACATTGAAGGAGACTATCAGTTCAATACCGCCATCTCCGAATTGATGAAGCTGAGCAATGCGCTGAATGACGCGAAAGATAAGACCACTACCGCTTTTGCTGAAGGAATTCGCAACTTAGTCTTACTCATTGCACCGTTTGCGCCCCACATTGCGGATGAGCTGTGGTCTCAGATCGGCTCTCAAACAGGCGACGGGTCAGTCCATCAACAACCTTGGCCAAGCGTTGACCCAGAAGCGCTCGTTGCCGAAGAGATTACGCTAGTCATTCAGATTATGGGAAAAACTCGCGGCACCTTGCAAGTTCCAGCCGGAGCCGATAAAGCTGCGTTAGAAACCTATGCTCGTGAGTCAGCGATCGCTCAAAAATATCTGGAAGGCAAGGAAATCAAAAAAGTCATTGTCGTCCCCGGAAAGCTAGTCAATTTCGTGGCTATTTAGCTAGCATTCGTTCGTCAGCAGGTAAAAATGTTTCGATTGATACGAAAACTTCATAGAAAAAGGGTGCCCCCACGGGCTGAACTGGCCGGTATCCCTGATAAAATTTCCGTGAAGATACACACAGGACACCCCGAATGGGTTCTTTAACCACAGCGCCCGCTCCGTCAGACATCCGTATCGGACTGGGCAAAGTGCTCCTAGTCGAAGATGAAGCCCTTATCCGTGAGACCGTCGCGCTATCTTTAGCCGATGAAGGCTTCGAGGTTTTCGTTGCAGACAACGGGCAAAAGGCACTAGAAATGCTGGTAGGCTCTCCCGACCGGAAAAAGGAGGCAACCGCCGACATTAGCCTGGTGATTTTAGACCTCATGCTCCCTGGCATGAACGGACTGGATCTTTGCCGGCTCGTCCGCCATCAAGGTATGGACGTTCCCATCCTAATCTTGAGTGCTAAAGGCACCGAAACCGACCGAGTTGTCGGCTTAGAAGTCGGCGCAGACGACTACCTCACAAAGCCCTTTGGCATGAGAGAACTGATCGCTCGCTGCCGAGCGCTGCTGCGTCGATATCAGTCCACAGCTCAGCTAGAAGACAAGTCCATTCTAAAGTTCGAAGATATCGCACTTCACACAGAACAGTGTCAGGTCTTTCTATCAGAAATAGAGGTCAACCTTTCGCCCAAAGAGTTTAAGATTCTAGAGCTATTAATCTCTCAGCCTAAGCGAGTCTGGTCGCGCGATCAGATTATTGATCATGTCTGGGGTTACGACTTCATGGGCGACAACAAAACCGTGGACGTTCATGTTCGCTGGATCCGCGAGAAAATAGAAGCCGATCCTAGCCAACCGAAGTATTTAAAGACCGTTCGTGGTTTTGGCTACCGGCTAGGGTAGATGAAAGATCGCCCGAATCGGAACTTGCTCCTTCAGAAAACCAAGCAAAAGATTAAACAATTTCCTATCGGGCGTTTTCTGCGATTTGGAGTGGTCGGTTTTAGCGGTTTATTTGTTGATTTGGTCATTTTTTATCTGCTGCGCGAGCTGCTAAATCTTTCGCTGTACCTTAGTACCGCTTTGTCTATCGAAGCCGCAATCGTCAACAACTTTTTATGGAACGATGCCTGGACGTTTGCAGGCTTAGCCCAAAATCAGCAAGGTTGGCGGCCTAGCTTTAGACCGCTCCGGTTTATCAGGCTCAGCGCCAGATTTCTAAGATTTATCAAGTTCAACTCAGTTTGTCTAATTGGCGCTTTTCTGCAAGTAGGTCTGATGTTTATCATCTTGTTGATTCCAGCAGTCAATCAGCTTCCGGTATTGGCAGGTCAGTTCATTACGGCAAGCTGGATAAACAACGCTAATGAGTACTTTGCTAAGATAGTGGCGATCGCCATCGTCACTATCTGGAACTTCTGGATCAACCTCAAGCTCAGTTGGCGCAACTAATTAAGCATCTATCCTAAAGTCTTGAGCTATTCGTAGGTCTTCAGCTCGAAGCGATCAATATCCATCGTCCCGCGCAGCACCCGCTCATCCTTCAGCACATAGCGAGAAGCCAGCAGCGCTTCAGTTTCACCTATTAGCCGCACAGCATCTTGTTTAGTTTTGGGTTCGCCCCACACCGGATAGTCAGCGCTCAACCAAAGCACCCGCTCGTAGTTTTTACGGTTCAACGCCTGAGTCAGCGCTAAGCTCACGTCAGCCGGATCGGTTGCCAACATATCAGCATTCGCTGAAGCCTCTAGATAATGAACAGCTCTAAGCACATTTCCCCAAGCCCGCGAGTTCATCACTACTAACGTTGGCTCATCTGTCTTTAGCAGCTCGTGGTTTACCTGATGGAATATTTGGCGATCGCGCCATCCAAAATCCCCCACAATCAACAACAAATAAACAGACAGCAACCCCGCCGTAAACGCACTCCGCCAGCGCCCTGTTCCCAAGGTCAACCAGGCCGCAATCAACAGCAAACACCCAGGCAGCGCCACAATCGTCGAACGCCCCCAACCAAACCCCAACGTGTACTTATTAGCTAGCACATCCGCCATCAACGCCACCGCCAACGGCACAAACCCCATTAGCAAAGAAATCATCAGCACTCGATACTGACGGCGACGATATAGCCCACTAATGCAGACCGCTAAAAAGCCAATAACGCCCAAGCCAACTACAACAGCAGTCGGCTTAATCGCCGCTTCTACCGGCAACATCCCAGTTGTCAGATGGCCTAATAGCAAGTGATTGGCCAAGGTCTGAGCCAAATCTTTTCCGTGTTGCAAAGCTGATTGCCAAAGCCCCCCCGCAGACGAAATCTGATTAAACACGTCGCTTCTATTATTTATCTGCTGCCGTACGCCCCACAACGCCCAAGGCACAAACATCAACACGCCCGCGCCCAGCGTTAACCCATGGGCAAACCAGCGCTTGCGATCTAAGTACAGCGCCAAAGCCGCCAGTGCGAACAGCCAGTAAGCAAATAAATATTGAGTGAGTAAGCCTGCTGTAATTGCGATCGCCACACCCCCGCGCAAAAACCAACGCCGCCATCCGGTCGCAGGCATCTCCTCCAAAGCCTCACCCTCACCGATTAAAACGAAAAAGCAGCCGCCACTCACCATCACCCAAAACACCATAGGCGCATACATGCGTAAGTTCAGCGAGTGCGCGAAGAAAAAAGGATTTAGCGAAAATAGCGCTGTGAAAATCAGTCCCCCTCGCCGACCCAGAACTCGTCGTCCCAGCTCATAGCCCAGCCACAAAGTTGCCAAACTAATGAGCAATACCAAACTGCGCAAAGCAATTTCGCTACTGCCAAACAGCCGCATCCAAACATGTGCGCTCAGATAAAATAAAGGCGGATGGGCATCCCCTGTCGTGCCTCTAATGACGCTCTCAATCGAATCCGCGATGTTCTGCATCGGCGAAACCGCTAACAATCCAGAAAACGTTTGCAGCGAAAAAGGCACATCTTCCGGCAGCTTATAGGCGCTCTTTTGCCCAGAAGCCATGAGTACAGACAGCACCTCGTCGTACCACAGCTCGCGTTTGCCCAGCCAAAGCGATCGCAAGCCCACCCCAATCGCCACACAAACGACCGAAAAAGTGTCCAGCACATCCAGTCGCTCCCTGTGCGCATTAGACTCAGATCCCTTCTTTACAGCCCAAGTCATATTCTCTTTCCCTATCCATCAAACGCGTTGTCTCTAATGCCTTTTCTCAGGCGCTATCGGCCTAACATTCGGCTTAATCTCAGCCTTCATCCCTACCTGACCTGTCATCGTGCGCTTATTTATCCCAACCGTCTCTCTCACTAGATACAGCGGACGACCCTTCACCTCTTCGTACACACGACCCAGATATTCACCCAAAATGCCCAAACTGACCATTTGTACGCCGCCTAAAAACAAAACAGCCACCATCAGAGAAGCATAGCCAGGGACATCTGTCCCGCCGGTTAGGGTACGCAAAAGGAGAAAAGTGCCATACAAAAAAGACAGCAGCGCAAAAGCAACGCCCACGTAGCTCCAAACCCGCAGCGGAGCCAGACTAAACGACGTAATCCCATCAATGGCAAAATTCCACAGCCGCCAGTAATTCCACTTTGTCTCACCGCTATGGCGAGCATTTCGGTCGTACACCACCTCCGTTTGCCGATAGCCCACCCAGGCAAACAGCCCTTTCATAAACCGGGTTCGCTCGGGCAGCAGCTTTAGCACATCCACAACCCGCCGGTCGAGCAGCCGAAAATCTCCGGTATCGCGTGGAATGGGCACGTTGCTCATTCTCTCCATGACCCGATAAAAACTGTTCGCCGTCATCTTCTTCAGCCAGCTTTCTCCCTGACGCGATCGCCGTCTGGCATAAACCACGTCATAGCCCTCGCGCCACTTCGCCACCAAAGCCCCAACCAGCTCCGGCGGATCCTGCAAATCAGCGTCAATCGGCACCACCGCCGCCCCCACCGCGTAGTCAATCCCTGCCGTTAACGCCAGCTCCTTACCAAAATTTCGAGAGAGCGCCACCACCTTAATCCGTGGATTCCGCCGATGGTGATCGCCCAGCCCTTTTAACGTATCGTCGTGGCTACCATCGTCCACGCAAACGATCTCGTAGGACAAACCCAAATCATCTAACACTCGCTCTAGCCGTTCAAACAGATAGTCAATATTCGATTCTTCACAGTAAAGCGGCACCACCACAGAAATATCTATATCAGAAGCACTGGTAACCGTCGAAGATGAAGCCATGTCTGTAGATGTTATATCCGTGGATGTCATATCTATGCCTAAGCGATCGGGCTATAACAGGAATACTAGATGAGTCCGATCTCGTCAACTTAGCTTGACCAGCACTGATCAATCCCTATTTATCTATTCAATCATGCCCAACCAGCTACTCTCCCCGCCGTCAGGCCCCCTACAAGTGCCCATTACGGCACCTTCAATAGCTGATATCAACCCGTCTTTTGGCCCAAAACGCCCGCTCAAATTCTCTTTGGTTATCCCCACCTACAACGAGCGAGGCAACGTCACCCAACTCATCGCCCAGCTAACCGCTCTGCTTGACGGATTCATTCCAGCCGAATACGAACTCATTCTGGTCGATGATGACAGCGCCGATCGCACTTGGCAAGTCGCTCAAGATCTAACGGATCGATATCCGCAGCTACAGGTCATGCGCCGTCAAAAAGAGCACGGCCTTTCCTCCGCTGTCATTCGCGGCTGGCAGGTTGCCCAGGGCGAGATTCTAGGCGTCATAGATGCAGACCTTCAGCATCCGCCAGAAGTGCTGCTCAAGCTTTTACAAGCTACGCTCAACGGCGCTGATCTCGCGGTGGCCAGTCGCCACGTAGAAGGCGGCGGCGTGAGCGATTGGAGCGTCGTTCGGCGGTTTCTATCGAGAGGTGCACAGGTGCTGGGACTCGTGGTCTGTCCGGCAGTCGTGGGCAGAGTGAGCGATCCAATGAGCGGCTACTTTATGGTTCGGCGCAGTGCGATCGCTGGCCCCCTTCTCAACCCACTAGGCTACAAAATTCTTTTAGAAGTCATCGGACGCGGCTCCATCAAAGAGATTGCCGAAATTGGCTATGTCTTTCAAGAGCGAGTCTCGGGTGCTAGCAAAGTTACCTGGAAGCAGTATATAGACTATCTGGGACACCTGGCCAGACTAAGATCTCAAGGCAAAATTACCAAAGTCCGCCAAGACTTTCCAACCAGTCGGTTGATTCGTTACGGACTCGTCGGACTGAGCGGCCTGTTTGTCGATATGGCCATTCTTTACTTGCTTAGCACCCAGCTAGGCTGGGGACTGACCCGCAGCAAAATTATCGCTGCTGAAATTGCCATCGTCAGCAACTTTTTTTGGCACGATGCCTGGACGTTCGCCGACCTATCTCAGAGACAAAAAGGCTGGAGCGCCCGCTTCAAGCGCCTGCTAAAGTTCAACACCATATGCCTGATCGGTCTGGGACTGGGCGTCGTACTGCTGAACTTCTTTTACAACTTGGTCTTTCAGCAAAACCAGAGATACGTGGCTAATCTAATTGCCATCGGCCTAGTTGCGGTTTGGAATTTCCAGATTAACCTCAAGCTTAACTGGCGCACCGCTGCTGTATTGAGACGCAAATAACATCAACCGGCGCACTCGCCGAATATCAATTCTCTTGCCAAACGGCCAGCAACGCCGTCGCTCTCTCAGTACCAGACTCATTGTCAGCCTTTTCATAAAGTCGCAAAGCCTGCTTTAGCGTATCTATGGCCGCCCTACCATTTCCCTGGCCCCAAAGCGCTAGTCCCAAGTTGTAATGAACGCCCGGATCTTCAGGGAAAGCAATTGTTAACCGACGATAGGCCAGCACCGCCCGTAGATATTGCCCTCGCGCGAGCAACATCTCGCCCATAGCGGCCTGCGCCCCCAGTAAATCGGGATTGTACTCAACGGCCTGCTCGAAATGGTTTAGCGCTGCGTTCATATCGCCGCGATCGCGCAACATCTCGCCCAACGCTAGCTGAGAATCCGCATCTTTCGCATTCAGCCGCACAGCCTGTTGCAAGGCACCAAATGCCCGAGACTGATTGCCCTGCTTCAGCCAGATACTAGCTAAGTTGGCATATACGCTACTTCGGTTGGAGTCTAGGGCCAAGGCGCGCTCTAACGGTTGCAAAGCCGCATCATAGTCATCTTGAGCTAAATACAAAAGACCAATGGCTTCGTAAGCCTGCGCGTTATTAGGGGCCACACTCACTGCACTTTTATAAGCTTCTCTAGCCGCGTCGTAATCTTCTAGCCGCAGCAGAGAGCCACCCAAACCAATCAACGCATCTGCCGCTCTAGGATCGATATTAATTAGATCGCGATAGGCATGTGCTGCCTGCTCATAACGCCCGTTCATAAATAAACTATGGGCTAGTCCGTAGTGAAACGGCAGATTGCGGGGGTCGCGGTCTAAGGCCAGACGGTAGTATTCTGAGGCGGCTTCAAAATTTCCTTGCTTTACTTCTAAGTAAGCAATTCCTGAATAAATTCGCGCATTCTCCCGGTCGATCTGCGTAGCCTGCTGGTAGAGGGCGATCGCTCCCGAATAATCGCCAGACTCTACCTTTTTTTGAGCATCCCCTAGCAAGTTAGAGAGCTGCTTTTCTTGCTCGTCGCTCAAATTATTAGGCGAATCTTGCGCTATCAAGATCTGGCTGTGTAGCGCATGATTCGTCAACATTTCAGTCGGCAGTGCGATCGCCGTATCCGCACTAGCAGCCTCCACCGTAGCGCCCATTGCTTTTGGCCCCATCAGCATACCGCCACTAGCCGAACCGACAATTGCCAGGAAAAGCACGAACTTGTTCACAAAACTAATCTCCTAAAAACCTAAAATAAGCAAAGATAAAGCTAAAGACGCGGCCCCCAAAACGCCGTCTTTAGAAGAACACCTTAAAAAGCAGCGTAAGGTCTGACCAATGATTCTATCAACAACCGATTTCATTCAGGGACAAAATATTCAAAATTACCTGGGTGTCGTCACCGCAGAGGTCGTTTACGGCAGCAACGCCCTACGCGATTTCTTTGCAGGCATTCGAGACGTTTTAGGCGGCAGAACCGGAGCCTACGAGCGCGTTTTTGAGAAAGGTCAGCAAGACGCCCTAAAAGAACTAGAGGACAGAGCCAGAAAGATGGGGGCAGATGCAGTGCTGGGCGTACAGATTAAGACAGATACTATCAACATAGACGACCATGGCGTACTGATGCTGATTACCGCCAGCGGTACGGCGGTCACAATGTAGTAGGAGCAGCCTCTCTTGTGGCCTCAGACAAACGCCGCTTTGCCTACATTCGACGAAAAACAACCGACAGATTGTTAGCAGGCATTTCAACGGTCTGAACTAGCTGAAGACGGTGCGCTTCAGCTAGCCGAATAACGGCCTCCAAGTCTCTAATTCCCCATTCAGAATTGCGATCGCGCAGCATCAGATCAAAAGCCTCGTTGCTCCCTGCACTCTGCTGACCCGCTCGCTTAAACGGTCCGTACAAATATAAAATGCCGCCCGCCGACAGGACTCGTTCTGCACCCGCCATCAAATGCCCGCACATTTCCCAAGCAGAGATGTGAATCATATTGATATTTACAATGGCGGTAATCGGTAACTCGGTGAAATGATCGACTTCTACGGGCCAGGGGCGATCGCCCACATTCAAATTCAGCGGTGGCAGGATCAAATTTTTCGCCGACGCAGATTCCCCCCACGCCTGAATACTCTCTCTGAGTTCAGGCACCTGCTCAGTCGGCAACCAGCGCACATTCATCAGGTTTGACGCAAAAAAAGCAGCATGTTCGCCTGTACCGCTGGCAATCTCAAGCACAGTCCCAGCACTGGGTAATACCTGCTGAAGAATCTCCAAAATTGGCTGACGATTCCGCTCGGTTGCTGGCGCATATTGGCGAAGGTTTGACATAAGACAGGCCCTGAAGCCGCGATTTATAAAAATACTGTCGATTTAAATGTAGCCTGAATTTCTCTACACCCGAGCATTTTAGGACTGCTTGGGAACAATACATAGATCCTCCTCAGCCCACCGCTTAGATCTAGTCGCTGGTGAATTACACCCTGCTACTTATGCACAGCATTCATGCAAAGTTGGCTCATACCGTCATTTATTTTATCGGGGGACACTGGCTAAAAAGCAGGACGGTAACATTGATTCTGCTAGGGATAGGGTGCGCTCTAATAGCCAAACCAGCGCCAGTATTCCCGGCACCTACCGGCAAGTCAGAAAGGCTGATCGCTAGCGAGATTTCTGGCAGCGCCGCAACCAACACCCAAGTTGAAACGAATGCGACTGAACCGGAGCAAATAGACATCACAGGCGGAGAAACGGCCGGAACCAACTTATTCCATCAGTTTGGTCAGTTCGACCTGTCAGAAAATGCCACCGCACGTTTTCTCACCGACTCAGACATTCAAAATGTCATCGGCCGCATCATCAGCGGCGAGCTGTCCATCATCGACGGCAACCTAGAGATTGTAGATAGCACCACACTGGGCTACAGCGATGCCAACCTATATCTCATCAATCCCGCAGGCATCCTCTTTGGCCCCAATATCCGACTCAATATATTGGGAGACTTCACAGCTACAACGGCAACGGCAATTGAGTTTGACCAAGCGGTGCTCAGCCTTAGCCCAAATACCCTTTCTACAGACTACAGCGAATTTTTAGGTAACCCAACGGGCTTCATCTTTAACGGATCTGGCCCGATTGCTAACCTGGGCACCTTGCAAGTTGAACCCGAAAAAGTAATTTCCCTTTTAGGAAGTACCCTGCTCAACCTCGGCGACATCAACACGCCAGGGGGCGGCATTCGCCTTTCAGCCATAGAAGACCAAACAATCGTCCGCATCAACCAAGCCAATCACCTGCTCGCGCTAGAGATTTCAGTCGATAATCTATCTCCTCAGAACGGCAGCACCCAGTCTAAAACCGTAGCCGAGCTGCTAACAGGTGGAAACGCAGACATTGCTCAGCATCTACAGATTGACGGCGGCGGCGTTCGCCTGATTCGAAGCCCAGAGATAGACATCATAATTCCTAATAACTCGAATAGCGTTATCAATAGCGGCGTACTTTCCGTCGCCAGCGAAAATGCAGATGGCGGCACGATAGATTTGTTTGGCACTCAAATCGGCATCCTCGGCGGGAAAGTTGACGCCTCTGGCCGAAACGGCGGCACTATTCGCGTGGGTAGTGAATACTCTGCCGAGCGAAGAACCACCAATATATACACTGACAGTAAAGCAGAGCTTCTAGCTATGGCCGAATCAGGGGTTAATAGACAAAACGCTGACGCACCAAGCAATGGTGGCCAAATCGTCTTTAGAGAAGATAACGCTGGACAGGAGCGCATATTTTTTTCCCAAAGCGGATACGTCACTCAAATTTACGGGGATTTGGACGCTCGGAGCCTTGCGCCAAGAGGAGAAGGGGGCCGTATAACACTTCATGCTGTAGGAAAAGCGACCACCTATCTAGCGGATACACACCTAGAGGCCAATTCAGGGCAATACGGCAGCATTACCTTTGACGCCCTCGGCTTGGAGATTAGCGACACGCCTCCTTCTGCCTACGTTAATGACGCTACCAGTCTCTTTGCCAAATCAAGTGACATAAATCCCTTTATTGGTGGCTATACTTTCAGACTCCCACAGGCAACCGTACAAAATTTTCAAAACGTAAATTTAGAAGCTCGCCACGAGATCGTCTTGAAAGATCTAGCAAGCAACAAACTTGAATTTCCAGAAAACAGCACAGTTCGTTTTTTCAGCGACAGCGACAATATCGGCGGCGGCCCGTTCGAAATGAGAGAGGCAGGGCAGACCTTGGTTGCGCCCAATGGCAATGTAACTATTCAAAGTGGCCGCACTGCTGATCTGACCATACGTAATATTGTTACCAGGCCCACCAACAGCGAACCTAGTGCAGATGACGGGCGCGATCGCATCCAAATCATCGGCAACAAAATCAATTTGTTAGGAGGCGCAGAAGGCAATGGTCGTCAATCTCTAAATACCCGAACACTCACGGTGAATTCGGCCTCTCCCGAAGCAGGAATGCTTAGAAAAGGTATTCAAATAGGTAATCCAAGCAACAGCGAAAGTGCCTTTCTAGGGTCTGATCCGCTCCGCCTTAGTAGCCATATTATGAACGCGCTGATAGATAACGCTTCACTGCTAAAAATTGGAGACGAAGACACAGGCGGTATCCTCTTCTCAAATTCCGCGCTAGTAACCTTTGGCAACTCAGTGAAGCTGCGATCGCAATCTGCCATAAAAGTTCAAACGCCCCTAGAAGCTAGTAACAACGCCAGTCTCACATTTATCGCTAAAGGCGATATCGAAACCGCAGCGATCGCCGCTAGCGGTAACATAAACTTCGAAAGCACAGAAGGCAGCATCACCACAGCGCAAATCAATGTTCTCCCTGCTCTCAGCGAAACCATCGGCAGCGTCTCATTAGTGAGTCCTAACGGCGACATTAAAACTGGGCCTATTCAAGTACAAAGTAGCCCACAAAACGCAGGCGGCGACATCAAGCTAACAGCAGGCGGCACCATTTTTGCCGCCAGCGCTGTTTCTGCTGACGGCACCTTGGGACCAAGCATTCGCACAGATAGCGGCCAGGTGACGATCCAGCATGGAACCGACAGCGCCTTTTCTATCGGTAGCTCGACAGACAATGGGTCCGCAGGTGAGATCCGCAGCGCCGAAGACAGCCTTAACGACATAGCAATTCTGGGCAGCTACGACGAAGGTAAAAAGCTCAAAATTTCAGGCCCTGCTGAAGAGTTGTCACCCCTTGAAGAACCAGCGCCTGTAGGAGAAATACCTACAGAAGAAACACCGCCTAAAGAAACAAACGTTCCTAAAGAAGTAGTCGTTTCTGAGCCTATCATTTCTGAGCCTAATGTTCTTGAACCATTGCTCGCACAGCTACCAGAGCGAACCTTGGAGAACGCCTCCAAACTAGAAAAGGCCGACAATCCACTTTCCATTCCAGTCGAACAACTTTCAGAGGCAGCGATCGCCACTGCCCTCTTCAATCAACTAGAAGAAAAATCCACCGCCCAGTTCCAGGCATATTTGTCCAGTTCCGACCCCATCAGCATTGCCACCATTAGCGACGTACAAAACACTCTGGCCCAAGTCACCCAAGCCTCCCAACAAAAGCCAGGATTAATCTACATTTACTACAGACCCAACGCCGCCCACGCAGAAGCGGTTCGCCCCTTAGTTAGCCAACAAAATCGGCCAGACGACGAGCTAGAAATTTTGTTGGTAACTGCCGAAGGCACCCCCATTCGCAAACGTCAGTGGGGCGTAACGCGCGACCAAGTCAATCAGGTCGCCACCGAATTTCGCCGTCAGGCTACCAGCCAGTTTTCAACCCCTAGAGACTACCTGCCACCCGCTCAGCAGCTACATCAATGGATGATTGCATCTATCGAAAAAGAGATTGAGCAGCAGGGAATTACCAACCTGTCATTCATTATGGATGACGGCTTACGCACCATCCCTATCGCCGCACTTCACGATGGTCAAAACTTCTTGGTAGAAAAATACAGCATAGGACTGATGCCAACATTCAGCCTAACCAAGGTAGATTTAACCGATAGGCAAAGCGAAAAGCACAGCCCACGAGTGCTGGCAATGGGAGCTTCGAGATTTGAAGCCCAGGCCCCCTTACCCGCCGTAGAGTCAGAACTCGCCTTAATTTCTAAAGGACTGTGGTTGGGCAATGCCTTTCTCAACGAAAGATTTACGCTAGATAATCTTAAGTCTCAAATTGCCAGCCACCAGTACGATGTTCTGCATCTGGCAACGCATGCATTCTTTAAGTCTGACAGTATTGACCAATCGTACATTCAGCTTTGGAATGACCAGCTCAGCTTGACCGACATCAGTACATTAGGGTTGTCTCAGTCGGATATAGACCTGATTACTTTGAGCGCTTGTAGTACCGCCTTGGGCGATCGCAACTCAGAATATGGATTCGCCGGACTCGCCGTCAGCGCAGGCTCTCAATCTGCCCTAGCTAGCCTATGGCCCGTTAGCGACGAAGGCACCCTGGGGTTTATGACTCAGTTTTATCAATACCTCCCAACCGCTAATCTTAGATCCGAGGCGCTAAGAACTGCTCAGCTAAACATGCTGCAAGGCAAAGTCGGAATTGACCGGGGCCAAATCTACGGCCCCAACACCGCTCGTACAACCATTCCTCAGCTAGTGCAAAGCGGCTCCTGGGACTTTTCTCATCCCTTTTACTGGTCTGCTTTCACCATCATCGGCAGTCCTTGGTAGACCCTAAATCAAGCCATCAAAGAAAACTAGAGCAAACAGTAAGTTCAAACGAATCAAACAAATCAGAACAACTAGCTATTCGCTTCAGGTAGTTGGCCCTGACTTTCAGCCACATAATGCCCCAGCGTAGTGCCCAAAAATGAAAGCGCAATCGGGCCTACAAAAAAGCCTAGAAAGCCGTACACATGAAACCCAGGCACCAGAGCGGCGGCCAACCATAAGCAAAAACCATTGACCACCAAGGAGAACAGGCCAAACGTTACAAACGTAAGCGGCAAAGAAATCAGCCCAATAACCGGCTTAATAACAGCGTTGACAGCACCAATAGCGGCAGCGGCCAGTAGCGAAGCCGTAATGCCGTCAATCTTGATGCCGGGAAGGAAGAAGTCTAGAATTAAAAGGCTGACAGCCGTAACCAGCGCGGGTAATAGAATGCCTAACATAAGGTCAATATCTCCAGATTCCTTGAACTCTTTCGATACTGCCAGGATGTTCGACCAGGCTACATCCACACTTAGATAGAGCGATCGCCCATCCACAGTTTAGTAAAAAATAGCAAAATCGTCAGGACACTACAGTCCCAGAGAGCTAGCGGGTAAATTTAACAGCATCTCAGCCGTCCGGTAATAGGTCGCCCAGTAGGTAGTTTCAGGTCTAGCTCGCCACTCGTCTCGATCAACTCGGAGCGCCAAGATAGGCACGGTAACGCCATCGCCTTCTACCACTACCGTGACCGACACGTTGGTAATTAGCAAATCCTGGTCGAAACTGCGCTGCGCACCCGCTCTAGCCGCCATTTCTGCTCGGCGTAAAAGCGTATCGTAAGTTTCCCCCGACTCTCGAGCCAAGAACAAATCCAGGCGAGAAGTATACGCTTGGGATGCCTGCGGAGCAATCAAAGCCTCAGTTAGCCAAACGCCCGTTCCGCCAATTAAGGTCGCTAGCCCTGCCGACAAAACAGACCCTTGCCAGGACAGGGACGAGCGTTGTTTGCTTTTGGCAGCGCGGCGAGTCTTCAAACCGCTATGGCCGAAATAGTAACTCATACGTCCCGTTGCCCGTCCAGAACGGCGAGACTGATAGCAAAATGGCCACATACGATTAGATCAAAACGATTGATTCACCTATCAAGTTTCCCAGTTTAGAAGAGGTCGTCACACTTTGACTAGCCGCTTTTTTAACCGGTAGCCCGATCCGGCCGTAAATTATTTGCTGGCAGATGGTCAGTCAATGGCCTACATTGATTAAAATTCGCTTGTCAAAGTCTCGGAGACCGCTCATGGCTAACTACTGGGTCATTACCATCGGCATTAATCAATACCGGCATATTCAGCCTTTGATGCATGCTCAAAGCGATGCCCTTTTCACCCATAGATTCTTTACCGAAGAAGCGGGCATTGCAGCTAACCACTGCGTTCTACTTAGCGACTTAGCCACCTCTGTAGGCGCACAGGTGGTCTACCCAGACAAACCCGCGATCGCCCAGTGGATTCAAACCATCATCACGCAGGTTGGCCCCGGCGATGTCCTCTGGTTTTTCTTCAGCGGCTATGGCACTCAGCTAAAGGGCGCAGACTACCTTCTGCCCATTGACGGCGACCCTGACCAAATAGCAGAAACAGGTATCGCCCTCGCCGACTTGGTCAACACCCTGGCGCAGCTTCCCACCGACAAAGCGGTTTTAGTGCTAGACATCAACCGCTCACAGGGCGCGTTAGCCGGTCAGACCATTGGCACGCAGGTCATCGAACTGGCCGAGAAACGGCATGTCGCGACGCTGCTTTCTTGCCAGCCAGAGCAGTTTTCGCACGAAACGTTAGGCGTCCGCCACGGATTGTTCACAGCGGCTTTGCTAGAAGCCCTACAGCAGGGACGCAGCACGCTTGGGCAAATCAGCGATTATCTTGCCAAGCGCTTGCCCGAGCTATGCGAGCACCACTGGCGACCCGTCCAAAACGCAGTCGCCATCGCGTCGGACGAACAAAAGATTGCCAAGCTCGTGCCAGAGCTGACGACCAGCCTCAACTCCCTTACTTCGGCTGCGATTCCTTCAGATCTAAACCTTACGGCTCCAACCGTAGGCTCAGCCCAAAAAACAGCTACTGTTGCTGTCGGCGTTGGGTCGAGCGCGATCGCCAGCAGCAATTCCCTGAGTGAGCGTCCCTATACCGAAGAGTCAGCAGGCCCCGAATCGTATCGAGCGAGCCAAGCAGCGGAGCAGACAATAGGCAGTACCCGCCCGGATCGTACGACTGATACCGCCAAGACTTTGGATCCTATAGCACCTAGCAGCAGCGCACTTGTCCCTTACAAAACAGCACCTGACGAAAAGCCCAGCGCAATCAACGGTGCGAAGCTTCGTAACTGGGGGCTACTAGCCTTAGCGCTGTTGATGGGTTTGGTTTTGCTCAAACAGCCCTTCGTTAAAGTCGCTTGGGACAGCCTCATAAATAAGCTGGAAATCGCTGCTGGATGGAACTCAGACTCGGAAGAAAGCGCTTCAGGGGAAACGGAAGAAGCGACTAACACACCCGCACCCGTCACCGAAACCTCGACAGAGAATTCAGCAGACAGCAGCGGCGCGGTTACTGCGTTAGAAAGTGCAGAATCGGAAAGCGCCGAACCAGAAGCAGCCGTTGCACCCCCAGCAGTGGCAACAACAGCCCAACCCAATGCCACTTCTAGCAACACAGCTAGCTCAGAAGGCTCAGAAGGCTCAGAAGGCTCAGAAAGAAAGGCTGCCGCACTCATTGCCCAAGCCAACGCAGCTTTAGAGAAAAAGCAATACTCAGAAGCGTTGATGGCGCTAAAAGAAGTTCCCAAAGATCAAAGAGACAGAAAATTCTCTAGCATCTTGATTAAAGCCAGAGTCGGCGCATCTGAGGCCGAGCAAATTAATACGGCCTTACTCACCGATGCGCTGACATCCATTCAGCCCGCGCAGGCGTCCCAGTTTACAGAAGCGATCGCCAAAGCCAGACGCATTCAACCGGGCGAACCGATTTACGAAGAAGCCCAGCAAAACATTAAAGGCTGGAGCCAGACTATCCTCGATATCGCCGAAGGCAGAGCTGCCAGCGGCAGTCTAGAAAATGCGATCGCCGCTGCCCAGGTCATGCCTAGAGACAATGCTGAAGCCTACCAAAAAGCCCAGAATAAAATCGCCTTTTGGCAGCAGCGCCAGCAAAGCAAAGCCACCATTGAAGCGGCCAAAACAATTCCCAAAACCGGTCAGGCCAGCACTTACCAAGAAGGCATCGTTAGACTAAGAGAAGTGCCAATCGAGCATCCAGAATATGAAACGGCTCAGCGCTTGGCCGACGAATGGAGCGATCGCATCTTCAGCATCGCCCAAGCTCGAGCCGCCCAGGATAGACAAGAGGCCGCCATTCAAGCAGCCATTCTAGTTCCCGCCGGTACGACCGCCTACGAACCCGCGCAGCAGGCAATTCGCCGCTGGCGGACCGAAGCAAAAAGCTAGCCTAACTAGGCAGTTGCGCCGTACTGCGAACATCAGTTAACCCATCGACAGCCGCTTGCAAATGGGCCTCTAGCCTCTGCTGCTGAGCCAGAAGCTGCTTGCACGTTTGATATCGAGCGATCGCCGTACTCACCACTGCCATTTGCTCGGGTGGACACGCTTGCGATCGCACCTTGCCCTCGTTACTCAGCCAGCACAGCCGATACTGCGTCCTAACAGATTGAAAGTCGCACCCTTCAGACCAGGTTTCATGAGCAGGTAAACCCTGCCCTAGCTCATGATGTTCTAGCGCTTCTACATATTGCATCAGCGCATCCGCATCGCCATGTCGCAGCAGCGTCGTCTCAGGACAAGCGCTAGCTGGCTCAGCCGGGGACACACGATCCAAAGAAGACTCCAGCCAGCCATCGACCATCGGTCCCTGTGCATGAAGACCCTCAATGGTTTTTACCACCCGACGTAGCTGGGTTTGCCAGATCAATACAGACTGCTCAATATCTCTTAAAAGCTTAAGCGCCATCACTGGCTTAACCTCGTGCCGATTGCTGTGAGGCGAAGCCATCGCCATCTGGGGTAAAACAGCCGCTGCCGCCGAAGAGGAACGTTCTAGATTCTGGGTTGAACTCGCTTTTGAATCCTTTATAGCTTTTGGAACTAGCATATCTAAAGATAAATAACCCATAGGCAATGACAGCAGAAACAATCAGCATCCCTATTTTCTCATAAAATGAGTCTTGAGCGGCGCGATCGCTCTCGCGATGATGCGAAAGGGTATTCTAAAACATAAAATCCCAGCAGCAAAATGGCCAAACCCTTTCTAAGATATTTACCCGCCAAGCTCCAGCCCCTAAGCGCACCCGCCGTATGGATACCGCTGACCATCTTTACGCTAATCAGCATCTTGCTGTGGGAGTACTCCCAGAACCCAGACTGGCTGGAGCGAGATCCCATTATCAACGCCAATCCAGAATCAACGCTAACGCCAGATGAACAAGCCAAACTCTCCGAAATAGACACCGTAGACTTGCTGCTAAAAGGGGCAAAAGTGTCTAGCCCACTGTCAAGCGCCAGGACTTCAGGTGACCCCTCAAACATACTGAACCCAGTTGATCTAGAAGCTGAAACCACGAGTGGCGATCGCCCGCTCGCAAACCGCAGCGATCCCTTCGGCGCTTACACCGCAGAATACAAATTTCCAGGCACAGGCCGCTCGAGCGCAGGCACGACAAACTCACCGACTAGCCAGAACTTAGCTCCCAGCAATGTCTCGCCTACAGCCTTCGCTAACTTTAGCAGCGCGGCAGGAAGTCCGCCGCTAGCGACCACTCCTAGCGCCCTCTCAGAGGCAATCGACCGACAAGAAGCCATCAAAGCTAGTGAGGCACAGCGCAACGACGGTGCTAGCACGTCTCCTAGCTTCCTATCTCAGCCATCTGGCTCTGGCACCGCAGAAAACTTCTCTCAAAGCGGCCTTAGTCCCGGCGCTACGCAGACCCCCAGAAATGTCTCTGTTCCCTTCATCCGGACAACACCCGCGATGTCTCCACCGGTAGGCACCACTGGCTATCAGGCTCCGGCTACATCCAACCTACCTAACTTCAATTTAACCCCGACGCCAACCACCCGAAATCCGTCAGCGACTCCCTCACCCTCGGGCGCAGTCTCCCCTGGACAAATCGGAACTGTTCAGGCATCGCCGATTGCCAGACCCATCCAATCCAATCCGACTCCGACGGCTGGCACAGCTCATACAGCCCCTAGCTCTACTCAGCCAGAGCAGAATCGCCGCGCCAGATAAATACTTTACGAGCGCATTGAGTAAATCTTCTAAAGTATTGAAGCTGAGCGACTAGCGGCGCTATCCGCATCCGTAGTCTCTCCGTAATCTTGAGTAAAAATTAGCCTCTTTTTAGACCTAAAATGCTTATCCTGATAGAAAAAATACTGAAGCCCTGCTAAATTCAGTTTATAGTTTTACTAGCTTAAAGGAGCACCCAAACCTCGCTATCTAGCTGACGCCGAACCTTGAGTCAAACCTCCAACGTCTTGGCCAACCGCGCTAGTCGCAGAATGCAAAAAATCCTAATTGTTGATGACGATAATACGCTTAGGACCGCGCTGACGCGGCACTTAAAAGATCGCGGATTCGTAGTTCACAATGCCGCATCAGGGATTGAAGAGTTTGCTAGCTTTATCGAAAACGCGCCCGACTTAATCGTTTCAGACGTCGTGATGCCAGAAATGAACGGCTTTGAGCTGTGCGTCAAAGTCAGAGAAGCCGAACTAGGCCAACTAGTGCCATTTTTTTTCCTCTCCGGCCGCTGCGATCTAGAAGATCGCATTCAAGGTCACAGCATTGGCGCAGACGATTACTTAGTCAAGCCCTTTCATCCTAGAGAACTGATTGCCAAGATAGAAGCCCAGCTTGCTCGGGCCAATCGCATTCACTCTGAAATTGAGCGCGCGCTGCAACAGCTAAAACCCGCAGATCACCCGCAGCCTCAGGTGCCATTGCCGCTAACCCCGGCCGAAGAAAAGGTGTTTTGGGAAGTGGTACAGGGCTTTACCAATAAGAAAATAAGCGATCGCCTCTTCATTAGCCCCCGCACCGTACAAACGCACCTGAGTAATATTTTGAGCAAGCTATCGCTAGAAAATCGCTCACAGCTTATTCGCTACGCTTTCGAGAATGGACACAAACCCTCACAAAAAGTAGAAAAATCGCCTAAAAACTACGCTCAAAAATCTAGCAGCTTATCTAGTAGTCAGGCAGCCAGGGCTATTTCATTTGCAGAGATAGCTTGATAGGTTAGGGACTGAAAACCCGA
>QBMC01000005.1 GCA_003242035.1 Nodosilinea foveolarum
AACAGAGGGGCTAGCTAGGATAACAGTGCTTCTTTCATATTGGTGCAACAACGCCATTTAAAGATGGCCAAACAACTCAAAATAGTAATCGTTGGTTGTGGCATCGTCGGTGCAACAATTGCCTACGAACTCAGCCAGAACATCTCCTCAGACATTCAAGTACTAGATCAGCAGCCACCTGCACAAGGTTCTACAGGTGCGGCTTTGGGCGTATTGATGGGAGCTATCAGCGTCAGAGTAAAGGGACGCACTTGGAAGCTTAGAGAAGCCAGCATCCGCCGACATAAAACGCTGCTAGCAGAACTTTCTGAGCAGGGTTACAGCATTCCGCATACGTCGGGTATTGTCAGTCTCTGCTTTGACGAAGACAAACTACCCCGATGGACAGCTCTAAAAGAAAAAAGAGAGAAGCAAGGTTGGCCGCTAGAAATTTGGCATCCCGCAGAACTCAAAAAACGCTGCCCACAAATAACTTTGGATAGCCCAGAAGCAGAGACTCCGACTGAAACTAGACGCGTAAAAGCAGCTATCTACTCCTCTTCAGACGGCCAGGTCGATCCTGTAGCACTGACAAACGCGCTGGTTACCGCTGCCAAAGTCCGCGACGTTCGCTTCCACTGGAATGCAGAAGTCACTCAGCTTGAGATCGAACGTCAGCGCTGTGTAGCGGTTCAAACTACTCAAGCTCGACTCGAAGCAGATTGGGTCATCCTCACCGCAGGGCTAGGATCTGCTGCCCTTACGCAGTTTGCCAGCGAGCCGCTAGCGCTGATTCCCGTCCTTGGACAGGCCGCAGAAATCCAGCTTCCCAAAACGCTAGGATTAAAAGATTTTCAACCCGTCATTAACGGCGACGACATTCAATTTGTGCCGCTAGGAGAAGGTCGCTACTGGCTAGGCGCAACGGTAGAGTTTCCCTCGGAAGACGAAGCACTCGAAGCGCAGGCAGACGGAATTGAAAGTTTGCTGAAGGGCGCAGAGCGATTTTGTAGCGCGATCGCCCAGGCCAAAATTATCAAAACCTGGAGCGGCTTGCGTCCTCGCCCAGTCGGACAGCCCGCCCCCGTGATCAAGCCACTAGGCGACACAGAAAACGTTACGCTCGCCACTGGTCACTATCGCAATGGCGTCTTACTAGCTCCCGCTACTGCCCTAGCTGTCTGCGAGCTGTTGCAAAAGAGCGATCGCTTCACCTTCTCACCCTAAAACTTAGAACTAACACCTTCAAGATAAACTGATAAAACGCCTCGTAAATTCGCCAACCCAAAACGCTTAGCCCAGACTTAACTATGACAACCGACCTCATTTGCCTTCTCGCCCTTGCCCTATGGTCTATTCCGCTCAACCATATTCCGGCCCTGGGTCGAGCGGCCAAAGCGGGCGTTGCCTGGGCTGCTAGCAATCGAGAAGAATCGGTAGATGGCCCGCCCTGGGTAGGTAGAGCCGACCGAGCGCAGCGCAATCATCACGATAATTTAGCGATGATTGCTACCGTCATTCTGATTGCGCAAATTACCGGCCAAAACGACGGCATTACCGCAAATGCCGCGATCGCTATCCTCGCTTTTCGAATTGTCCACAGCGTTACTTACCTTGCGGGCATTGGCCCAGTGCGATCGCTCGCATACATTGGCTCCATCATCGGATTAGGCGTTATCGTCTGGCGCATTCTGACTTAATAGAGACGACTTTCGTAATCGAGCGATCGCGCTTACATGCCATCTGGCGCAGCTTCACTCGGACGGAAGATGAATAGGAGAACTTAACCTATCAAAGTAAGCAGATAGCCCCTGTCATTAGTAAATCCATGTCCGACCCATCTGTTGTGCGCTCGAATCGAAAGCCGCTGATCGTAGCAGGCATTGTCCTCGGACTTGGTCAGGCGGGCTTTTTTGATGGCATTGTGATTCATCAACTGTTGCAGTGGCATCACATGTTTACCAATGTTAAGACGGATCGAACGGTAGCCGGACTAGAGCTAAATACGTTGGGGGATGGATTGTTTCATCTGTTTGACTATGTGCTGACGCTGACAGGAATTGGGCTGCTTTGGCGGGCAAGTCAGCGGGAAGATGTTTCGCAGTCAACCTCTGTTTTTGTGGGGTCATTGTTGATGGGAGCAGGACTATTTGATTTTTTTGAAGGACTGATCGATCATCAGCTTCTAGGGATTCATCATGTGAAACCAGGACCGAACGAGTTTGCCTGGGATATGGGATTTTTGGCTTTAGGGTTGGGGCTATTTGTGTCAGGGTGGGCGATCGCACAGATGAGCACCCCAACAACGTTGGCTACAGAGGCTCAGTCAAAACCCAATTAAGGGATGAGCTGAAGTCAAGAAAAGCGGTCAGGGCTGAGTAACCTAAAAGCGGTAGTCCATGCTGAAGTAAATAAACGCCGACTGATCGCTGTCTCCCGGCTCGTCAACCTTAATCAACGGAATCCCGACATCCAAACGCGCCTGCACATTCTCCACCAGGTTTGTGATTACGCCTACACCCGTTCCGAATAGCCACCGCTGCTCGCTCGTATCGCCATTGTTGTTCCACACCACTGCCGTATCTATAAAGGGCGCAATTTGGGTCGCCGGTGAGCCATCCTCATTCCGTAAAACCGTTATTCGATTTTCAACAGACGCCCGAAAGCCATTGTCGCCAAAGCGAGCATTCTGGCTGTAGCCGCGTACAGAGGTTGCCCCGCCGATAATGAACTGATCTGCGCCTAGCAAACTGTCGGGAGATGCCTGCAAGCTCCCCTGCAACAGCAACAAATTATTGCGGTTTATCACCTGCGCCCGCTGCACCTGTCCCAACCAGCTAAAGAACTGCCCATCCGCTTCGCCGTCGGCTCGATGGGTGGCATCTAACAAACCCGTGCCTAAGTTAAATTGCGATCGCAATCCCCAAGCCCCTTTCGTATCGCGCTTCAAATAATCCTGACCAAACTGAAACACACTCGTCCGCGTCGAATCGATCACCACGTCGCTCACCAACGTTTCACCCGTGCGATGGCGAAACCCCAGCGACAGCGTCAGCTCCTCATTTGGCTGACGAATCAACGGCTGTCGATAGGTTAGCTCGTAAGTATCCGAAGACCCTCTCACACCCAGTGCCTGCAATTCTGGATCGATTAACGCAAAGGTGCTGGGTAAATAGCGAGCCTGCAAGGTGCCGTTCATCGCATTCAGCGGCACCCTGTAATCAAAGCTATAGGTATTAGACCCGCCCGCCGTACTGCGAAAAGCCGAGGTCGAAAGGCGATCGCCCCACCCCAGCGGATTGTTAAACGTCGTCTCTATGCCCATTCGCGCCACGCCCACACTCGGCGGCGAGTTCGTATCAAAAACGGCGCGACCCGTAAAACCAGCCGACTCCAGCACCCGCACAATCAGCAAACTTTGGCCTTCCCCTGTCCCTGCTCTCAAGCTGGCCTCAATGCGGTCTACCAGCGGATCGGCTCGCAGTAGCTGAAGCTGAGACTCCAGATCGGACTGGCTGAGCGGCGTTTTATTGGCTAGGTTAACGCGATCGCGCACATAGTTCGCCAGCCGCCGCGTCCCTTCCACCTGAATGTCTTCTAAGCTCCCTTCCACCACCCGAATCTGCACCACGCCATCCACAATAGACTGCTCGCTCAGCACCGCTCTAGACGTAATGTAGCCATTCTCTAAATAAAGCCGAGTAACATCATCGGCCACCTGACGCAGCTCGCGCAAACCCAAATCTTGCCCCTCATAAGGCAACACAAGCGGCTCAAAATCCTGAGCCGAAAACACCGTACTGCCTACTACTTGAATGTCACTAATCGGAACTTTCGTTGTGTTCGCCGGTACGCTCAAATCAGGTTCTGGAGCCGCCGATTCGGGCAAAACTTGATCAGGCTCAGGCAGGGGTTCTGGGATTTCCACTGGCTCTGAGAATTCGCTAGCAGGCGTATTCTGGCTCAGTAAAGGACTCGTTTCTACGATGTCTGCTTCTGCGATGCCTATTTCTGCAATGTCTATAGAGTCAACTATTTTAGAGCTGGGTAACGCTGTCCTACGCGTAGGCAAATTCTCCTGCGGCAACGAGTATAAAAGCGTTACTTCCGGGTGGGGGTGATTGTTTTCTAGCTGAATATCAGCAGCGATCGCCGACCGAGACCAAAGGGCACCGCCACCCAGAATACTAATCATTACAATGCTTTGCGCCAGCCCAACTTTCATACGCATCCATTACTTAGCTTCTGGTTCATTAGCTTTCGACTCAGACAGGCATAGGCAGGTTGCAAAATGAATTGGGTAGAAAATAGGCACCCAAACCCGCCCTAGATTGCCCACTTTCAACCTATTTATCAACAAAAGTTGAAATGAGTCCGTAGACGCTGATAGCAGTGATCACAGACCCACCACTAGCAAACTTTCAGTCTCCAGAGATATTGAAATCAGCGCTGGCAAACGCTAAGGTAAGCGACCATAGCCAAGCAAAATGGCACTATTTGTATTACCAGGATTATTCATGGCAGCCAAGCAACCGCTCACCGGCATCGAACTCGTTGACTGCGCCAAAGCTAACGCCCAGCAAGGCGTACAAGAAGCTGCCAAACTCTGCGGCTACGGCGATCACATCAGCGATTTTCAATCAGCCCTGAAAAAAGCAGGCGCAGACATGGGCGTCAAGCTAGACGAACTCGACGATCTGATCACCGACCAATTCATCGCTCAGCGCACTCCCGTTATGGATGTTGCCCCGGTTGTGGATGGAACCACTTCTCACCTATAAAAGCACCGCGATCTTTCTGAATTTTCCGCCAGTACGCTGTTGGGAGGAGAGCTGATGAATATCCGCAACGGTTGTTTGGAAGACGCCGCTGCAGTAGTTGGCTTGCTAGAACAACTAGGATATTTAGAAACAGCCGGGTCTATCGAAACCAGACTACATCAGTTAATATCGCATCCTGACACGCTGTTTATAGTGGCTGTCGATGATGCAGATAGGGTGGTCGGCTTTGTTTCAGCTCGGTTTGGCGGGAGACTTTTGTCGAATTAGCTATTTTTGTGTTGACCAGCAAAGCCGATCTGCTGGTGTTGGTCAGTTGTTAGAGGCGTCGGTAGTCAAGGCAGCTTGTGGACGAGGGTGCGATCGCCTCGAAGTCCACGGCCATGCCAGACGCAGCCGCGCTCACCGCTTCTATGCCCGCCAAGGCTATATAGAAAATCCCAAATATCTGTTAAAAAAACTACCGGCAGCTACCCACCCATTCCCGGAATAAAGCTCGTACTAATCCGCTTAATTACCCGATTCGCAATATCGGCATAGCTCACTTCGCCCGCCAAAATTTGCCCCAGCCGCTTCGTCGCCGTAGGCCGCTTAATACCGACTCGATAGCCAATCTTAGGCACCCGAAAAAATACGCCCGCAATCCGCTGCGCCCACTGCATATCCGCCCCCCAGCTCTGATGGATCGTCTGCGTGTAGCCCGACAAGGCATTAGGTACGCCATCCAAAGCTTGAGAAATGGCCTTACCTGCCTTCATACCGCTATACAGCGCTGGGCGAATCCCTTCCGCCGTCAGCGGATCGACTATCGCTGCCGCCTCACCGACAATCAGCGCCTGCTGAAAATGTAAATCGTGGTTGCCGTCCCATAATTTCAGCGGATGGGTATACAGCCTGCCCTGCTCAAACGTCACATCAAAGTCTGATACATATTGGCGCAGCGGCGTTTCCAAATCTTTGAGCGAACCGCCAATAAAGCTGCTAATGCCCATCGAATAGCCCTGTTGCTTGGGAAAGCTCCAGATGCAGCCATTTTTTGCCAAACCAAACTCAAAGCTAAACGCGCCATTTTCAATCGGTGAGGCGACCGGCACTTCCAGCACACCCGCCTCGCGCGTTCGGTGAGGCCGGAAGCCTAGCCAGTCTGCCATTGGACCCTTTGGCCCATCCGCAGCTACCAAATACCGGGCGGTAAATATCTCGTCAGCTACGTTGACTTGCCAGCGATCGCCCAAAAACTCAATCCCCGTCACCCCCATCCGATCCTTCAGATGAGCGCCCTTAGCCACCGCCTGCTCCAGCAAAAACTGATCGAACACATCGCGCCGCACCGTCCAAATCGGGTCAGTCTCTAGCTCCGCGTCAATCGCATCTCCCAGCTTCCAGGTGTAGCGAACCCGACGAACTTTGCCGTCAATAGCAGGCGCAAAGTCAAAGTCGAACCAGTCCGCCACGCTAGGAGAAACAGCCCCGCTACAGGGTCTATATCGAGGCAGCGCCGCCTTTTCTAAAATCAGGACTTCACGGCCTGCTTTCGCCAAATGATAGGCCGCTGAGCTACCCGCAGGCCCGCCACCGACAATAATGCAGTCAAACATGTTTAAAGTAGATGCTCTCAAGCAAGAGACATAAGGGAGTGTTCAGCGCTGGCCTGTCGCGATCCAAACTAGACAGAAACCTTAAACCGTCTGAATCGCTTTCTCCTTATCCGCCAAAGCCTGGTCAATCTGCTTGATATATTTATCCGTCAGATTCTGCACTTCATCCTGCATATCTTTAGACTCATCCTCAGAGAGATCGCCCGCTTTCTCCTGCTTCTTTGCCAAATCAATGCCGTCTCGACGAACATTTCTCACCGAAACTCGGCCTTCCTCAGCGTACTTACCCGCAATCTTGGCAAACTCCTGACGCCGCTCGGTGGTCAGCGGGGGAATGTTCAGCCGAATCAGCGTGCCGTCGCTATTGGGAACTAGGCCCACATCCGACATCGAAATTGCCTTTTCAATTAGCTTTACCGCGCTTGGGTCAAACGACTGAATCATCAGCGTACTCGCATCCGGCGTCGAAATATTCGCCAGCGACTTCAAGCTCGTTGGGCTGCCGTAATAGTCCACCGTAATTTTATCGAGCAAAGACGCGCTCGCTCGACCCGTACGAATGGTGTTAAACGCTCGCTGAGTAGACTCAACGGCCTTTTGCATCGCGTCTTCAGCTTCACTCAAATCAACTAACTTCACAGGACTCTCCCACAATAGTTCCAATATTTTCACCGTTTATGGCGCGGTTGATATTTCCTCTTACAGAGAGGTCAAACACCACAATCGGAATGTTGTTATCTTTACACAGCGCGATCGCCGTACTATCCATTACCTTAAGATCTTTTTGCAGCACGTGGCTGTAGGTGAGCGTTTGATAGCGCTTGGCCTCCGGGTTCGTCGCCGGATCGCTATCGTAAACGCCGTCTACTTTAGTCGCTTTAAAAAGCACTTCTGCGCTAATTTCCGCTGCCCGCAAAGCCGCTGTCGTATCAGTGGTAAAAAACGGATTGCCCGAGCCACCGCCAAAAATCACCACTCGACCTTTCTCTAGATGGCGAATCGCTCGGCGGCGAATATAAGGCTCGGCCAATTCCTGCATCGTAATCGCCGTCTGCACTCTAGTTGGCACGTCAATTCGCTCTAGGGCATCTTGCAGCGTCATGGCGTTCATCACCGTGGCAATCATGCCGATGTAGTCAGCCGTTGCTCGGTCCATGCCCGCTGAGGCTCCTTTGACGCCTCTAAAAATGTTGCCCGCCCCGACCACAACGGCCAGCTCAATGCCTTGCCGGGAGACATCGGCAATTTCTTGGGCGATCGCATCGACCACCGTCGGATCGATGCCGTAAGCCAGCTCACCCATAAGGGCTTCACCACTTAGTTTTAGCAGTACTCGCTGATAGGGTGTGCCCATGCGTGATCTATAGTTGAATCAGTAATTTCTACATCAAGATAGCAGTCAAAGCGTCGGAGGCGATACCCTCCCCGTCTCTTAACGCGGTTTTTAAGCGGTTTTTCCTTGCCTCCATTACTAATTCAATCTGCAGTCGTTCTTACCTGGATAGCCATCGTCGGCGGGCTATCCGAAGTCATGCGGCGAACCGGCGCACAGCCCGAAGTCACCCGCAAAGTTGTCCATATCGGCGCGGGCCACGTTATTCTCATTGCCTGGTGGATGGGCGTTCCAACCTGGGCAGGCGTTGCCGCCTCCGGCATATTCAGCGGCATCGCGCTACTGTCTTACAGATTTCCGCTACTACCGGGCATCAACAGCGTCGGTAGAAAAAGCCTGGGCACCTTCTTCTACGCTCTTAGCATTGGTCTACTCATTCTCTGGTTCTGGCCGCTACAGCAGCAGCAGTACGCCGCCATCGGCATCTTAACAATGACCTGGGGAGACGGCCTAGCCGCCTTAGTGGGACAGCGCTTTGGTCAGCATCCCTATCAAATTTGGGGTGAAAAAAAAAGCTGGGAGGGCAGTTTGGCTATGCTGGGCGTCAGCTACATCGTATGCGCGGCCATCTTGCTATCGGTAGAGGGCGCAACCTTTGAAACCTGGGCGATCGCAGGCGCAGGCGCAGTCTTAGCCACCCTGTTAGAATCTGCTTCCAAGTACGGCATAGACAACCTCAGCGTTCCGCTAGGGGCCGCTGCCATCTGCTATGGGTTAGCCCAAATTCTGTAAAGCTCAGGTTTATAAAGTTAAGCGCTAAGAGACGTGAGCGCACAGCCTTAGAGCGCAATTTCACCGGTTTCGCCGGTTCGAATGCGAATAGCTGCTTCAACCGGAGAGACAAAGATCTTGCCATCGCCAATCGTCCCAGTCGCTGCCGATTTAGCAATCGTTTGTAGCACAGTCTCTAGCTGAGCATCCGGCACCACCAAAACTAACCGTTTTTTAGTCAAAAACTCAACGGTATACGAAATCCCTCTATAGGTGCTGGTTTGCCCCTTTTGCCGACCAAATCCACGCACGTCCTCTAGCGTCATGCCAGTCGCCCCCACTTCTATTAGAGCCGTCTTTACGTCCTGGAGCTTTTCGGGTCTAACAATTGCTTCAATTCTCTTCACGCCAACGATCCTTAAATAATATAAAGAGTGCTACTTAACCGCCCGTTAGTCAATCAGCCTACCTTATCCAGCCACCTGGCTCTGCTACTGACAAAACATTTTTAGGAAGCTTGCGCCTCGTCTAGTCACATAGCAATGGTGATCTGCATCACAGAGATGCCACGTATAAAGGCCAATGGCTAGGCGAATTAGTTGTTATAGCGATCGCTCAACCATCAATCTACAGGCGAGCCGTCATCGTCCAGGCACCAAGCAATCAGCAAGATCACGCCTCCCCAGAAAGCCCAATGGGGTAGGCGAACCCAGCCCAGAGGCGGAAAGGCATCTACAATGTTTGAAATGGCGAAAGCAATCCAGACAACAGTTAGTAAAACAAAAATACTCATAGTGAATAACTGAGGCTATAGTCATCCCGATTTTAGCTTCCTTCATTGTTTTAGAGATCTATATCCTTAGAGATTCATCAGTGCCCAAGGCAACTAGCTAACGTCACAAACAACCCGCCTGCCGATACAATGAGGCTTGCAAACGAATCATTCTAGCTCATGGCCTCAGACAAATCAGCGTCTAAATCAGCTTCGTCTAACTCCGATAACAGCGACTCCGGACTAGAGGGCATTCGTGCGGCCAGACTGCAAAAGGTAGAAGACCTCAAACAAGCAGGCATGACGCCCTATGCCTATCGCTGGGACATTACCCATTCTGTTGCGGCCCTACAAGAAAAATTTGCCGAGCTAGAAGCAGGCGCAGAAGAGGACTTTGCCGTCTCCGTTGCCGGACGCATCATGGCACGCCGAGTCTTTGGCAAACTGGCCTTCTTTACGCTGCAAGACGAAACCGGCACCATCCAGCTCTATCTAGAAAAGAAAACCATTCAGGCCGCAATGGGCACAGCCGATGAGCAGGCGTTTAACCATCTCAAGCAGCTTACAGATGTGGGCGACATCATCGGCGCGAGCGGCACCATCAAACGCACTGACAAAGGCGAGCTATCGGTAAAAGTGAAGCAGTACGCCATGCTCACTAAGTCTCTGCTCCCACTGCCCGACAAATTCCACGGTCTGACCGACGTTGCCAAGCGCTACCGCCAGCGCTACGTAGATTTAATCGTAAATCCAGAGGTACGCGAAACCTTTCGCAAAAGAGCCCGCATCACCGCTGGCATCCGTCGCTACTTAGACGAACTCGGCTATTTAGAAGTCGAAACGCCTGTTCTACAATCAGAACCCGGTGGCGCAGAAGCTCGCCCCTTCGTCACCTATCACAACACGCTAGACATGGAGCTGTATCTGCGGATTGCCACCGAGCTACACCTTAAGCGGATGGTGGTAGGCGGCTTTGAAAAAGTCTTCGAACTCGGCAGAGTATTTCGCAACGAAGGCATCTCAACCCGTCACAATCCCGAGTTTACAACCATCGAAATGTATCAAGCCTACGGCGACTATCAGGACATGATGGCGCTAACCGAAGGCATGATAGAACAGATTACGGAAGAAGTGGCGGGCAGTAAAACCGTGACTTATCAAGGAGAAGAGATTAGCTTTGCAACGCCCTGGAAGCGGATAACCATGCACGAAGCCGTCAAGGAAAAAACGGGCATTGATTTTAGCCAATTTACGGACATTGAAGCCGCGAAGAAGGCGGCGAAGGACGCGGGTATTGGTGATGTAGACGGCTGCGAAAGCGTCGGTCACGTACTAAACGAAGCCTTTGAACAGAAGGTAGAAGAGACGCTGATTCAACCCACGTTTGTACTCGACTATCCGGTAGAAATTTCGCCTTTAGCCAAGCCGCATCGCAGTAAGCCTGGGTTAGTCGAGCGCTTTGAGCTGTTTATGGTTGGTCGAGAGACGGCCAATGGGTTTTCGGAGCTGACCGATCCGGTGGATCAGCGCGATCGCTTAGAACTTCAGGCCGCCAAAAAAGCAGCGGGCGACTTAGAAGCCCACAGCGTAGATGAGGACTTCATTACCGCGCTAGAGTACGGAATGCCACCGACCGTGGGCTTAGGCATTGGGATTGATCGGCTGGTGATGGTGTTAACCGATGCGGCGAGTATCAGAGATGCGATCGCCTTTCCGCTCCTCAAGCCTGAGCAGTCAGAAAACGAAAAGTCCAGCGACTCTTAAGTTTTGAGCGTACGTAGATCTGCCTTTCGATTCAAAGAAAGGTCTCTTTAGATAGAGCGACCCCTAAAACTGTTTGTATACGCTAATAAAGTTAAACCATAACAAACAACTGGAGAATACTCATCATGGGTCTTGACGATAAGGTTAAGAACGCTGCTAAGGATATCGAAGGTAAAGTTCAAGAAGCCGCTGGTAAAGCTACCGACAATAAAGAAGCTGAAACCAAAGGTAAAGCAAAGCAGGTAGAAGCCGACGCTCGAAAGGCTGGAGAGAGTGCCAAGGACAACGTCAAAAAAGCCATTGACTAGACTGCTTTCTCTGAGATCAATTTAGTTGAATAGTAAGTGCCTTTGGCAGAAGAGCGCTTTGACTACCCACAGTCAAAGCGCTTTCTCATGTGATTTGATTTAGAGGCGGTTGCGATCAATCGCATTAAATTTTGGCTGGGATGGGAGCTTCGCCCGAGATTAATCTCCGATGCAGAGTGCGATCGCCATCTGCTCCGGCAAATTACCCACATAGGACAAGAAATCTCCAACAGATTATGCAACGCCCGGTATTACGTCATGCCCGACATACAAAACATCTGAGGCAGTGCAACATCAATAGATTGCTGAGCCGCCAGCGCCGGTCGGGTGTGATGTAGGCAGTGAGAAATTCGTAGCGATCGCAATTAGCCGTTACCCCAATACACGCCCAAAAACATACTCAGCAACGTCGGGCTTAGGCACAAACCCCCTTTCAATGTCACAATAGAGTGTTAAAACCACCGCCCTAAAGACCCATTGCCCGCCATGAGCGAATCCCGCCGCTACCACGTCACCACCTTCGGCTGCCAAATGAATAAGGCAGACTCCGAGCGCATGGCAGGCATCCTCGAAAACATGGGCATGAGCTGGGAGGAAGATCCTCTACAAGCCGATTTGGTGCTGTACAACACCTGCACCATTCGAGACAGCGCCGAGCAAAAGGTCTATTCCTACTTAGGCAAGCAGGCCAAACGCAAGCAAAAGAACCCCAACCTGACGCTAGTAGTCGCGGGCTGCGTGGCCCAGCAAGAGGGCGAAAATCTGCTGCGCCGAGTCCCAGAGCTAGATCTTGTCATGGGGCCACAGCACGCCAATCAGTTAGAAAGCCTACTCGCACAGGTAGCACAGGGCAACCAAATCGTCGCCACCGAACCCGTGCACATTATGGAAGATATTACCAAGCCGCGCCGCGACAGCGAAGTCACCGCTTGGGTAAACGTCATCTACGGCTGCAACGAACGCTGCACGTACTGCGTCGTCCCCGGTGTACGCGGATTAGAACAATCTCGCACCCCAGCAGCTATTCGAGCCGAAATGGTCGAGCTAGCTCAGCAAGGCTACAAAGAAGTGACCTTGCTCGGTCAAAACATTGACGCCTATGGCCGCGACTTGCCCGGTATCACCCCAGAAGGCCGCCGAGAAAACACCCTTACCGACCTGCTCTATTTTGTCCACGACGTTCCCGGCATTGAGCGGATTCGCTTTGCCACCAGCCATCCCCGCTACTTCACCGAGCGCCTGGTCAAAGCCTGCGCCGAGCTGCCCAAAGTGTGCGAGCACTTCCATATTCCCTTTCAGTCGGGCAACAACGATATTCTCAAAGCGATGGGCCGAGGCTACACGCACGAAAAGTATCGGCGAATTATCGACACCGTCCGCCGCTACGTACCAGACGCTTCTATCAGCGCCGACGTGATTGTCGCTTTTCCTGGCGAAACCGAAGCCCAGTTTCAGGACACGCTCAGCGTTATGGAAGACATTGTGTTTGACATGGTAAACACAGCGGCCTATTCTCCTCGCCCCGGAACGCCCGCCGCAGAATGGGCCAACCAGCTAGACGAAACGGTTAAGCAAGACAGACTTCAGCGGATTAATCATTTGGTGTCGCAGCAGGCGGAAGTGCGATCGCAGCGCTACCAAAACCGCACCGAAACCGTCCTAGTCGAAGCCATAAACCCCAGAGATCCCAATCAGGTCATGGGGCGCACGAGAGGCAACCGGCTTACCTTCTTCACTGGCGACATCGAGCAGTTAAAAGGGCAAATTGTCCCCGTCCACATCACCGAAACTAGAGCCTTCAGTCTCACAGGCAGCGCGCTACAGCTAGCCACCGTTTAGAACTTTGCTGTTTACCGGAACCAACCGTCTAGGGCTATAGCAGCCTGCTATCAGCCAAGGGAATCCTAAGCTATAGGCTCTGTTTATCAGCAGCTTTGCTCAATTAACTTTTTGGTTACATGGACGCTCTGTCTTTATTAGAAACCGGCATTGATAGCTGGAATCAGTGGCGATCGCTTCATCCCCACGCAGCCATCGACTTAGCCCATCAAGATCTCAGCCACGGATACTTCTTTGAAGGCAACTTTCAGGGCGCAAACCTAACAGGCGCAAACTTGCAAAGAGCCTGCCTAATTGGAGCCAACCTATCCCAGGCAGACCTCACGGGCGCGGATCTCACTGACGCATATTTAGGCGATGCCAACCTTACCGGCGCAAACCTGTCTCAAGCAAACCTCACAGACACCTGCCTAGATCACACCGATTTGCGCACCGCCAACCTGCTAGGAGCCACCCTAACCGGCGCAGACATTCGCACCGCTCAGCTACCCGATCCTCACGCCGATCCCTACATTGATGACTTCATCAATTTTCTAGCCAAGCGACAGCTCGCCCCACAGTCTCCTGCCAAAGCAAGCAAACCCATTGCCTACAGCGTTGCTCGCTACCGTCAATCTCTGCTCCGCCAGATGATTGCTCAAATACCCCACCTTAGCCGATTGCCGGATCGCTCAGCCGCCACCCGTCAGCAAGCCATCCGGCAATCGGCAGTGCTCGTCACCCAACCCGCCAAAAAGAAAAAACCCGAAAATCCGAACCGTAGACGGTTGCATAAATTCTATATTTTTTAGGCATCCTCTCAGCGAAGTCTCAGATGCACGGCATACTCTACAAGAGATGTGCCCAGACAAAAGTTGAGAGAAAAGCAATGACGGTAGAATACGACCTAGTAGTAATTGGCGGCGGCTCAGCCGGACTAGTCGCGGCTAGCGCAGGCGCACAAATTAACGCCAAAGTTGCGCTCGTCGAAAAAGATTTGCTCGGCGGAGACTGCCTGCACTACGGCTGCGTCCCTAGCAAATCGCTCATTCACGCCGCTCAAATTGCCTACGATGTCAAAACCGCCGCCCGCTTTGGCATCTACACCAACCCGCCCACCATCAAGCTAGAAGAAGCCCTCGGCCACGTCCACTCAGTCATCGACACCATCCAGGAACACGACTCCACCGAGCGATTTGAAAAGCTAGGCGTAGACGTGATCTACGGTCAGGGCCAGTTCACCAGCGGCAAAACCTTCGAAGTCAACGGGCGATGTCTCAAAGCGAGAGCCTTCCTCATCGCCACCGGCTCTCGCCCAGCGGTTCCCCCCGTCGAAGGACTCAAGGAAGCCGGATTTCTCACCAACGAACAAATTTTCAGCGTCAAATCTCGCCCCGACTCGCTAGCTGTCATCGGCGCAGGCCCGATTGGTTGCGAGCTAGGCCAATCATTCTCACGGCTCGGCTCCCAGGTCACATTAATCAACAGTCACGACGTGATCATGCCGAAAGAAGATCCAGAAGCCGCCATGGTCGTCCAAAAGCAAATGGAGTCCGAGGGCATACGCATTCTCTCCAACGTCCGCGCCGAAAAAGTAGAGGTGATTGACGGCAAAAAACACGTCACCGCTGGCGGCGAAATCATTATTGTTGACGAGATTTTATTAGCAACCGGTCGCACCCCCAGCGTAGGATCTTTGGGACTAGAAGCCGCTGGCGTAGACTACGACAAAAAAGGCATTAAAGTCGATGAAAAGCTGCGCACTAGCAACAAACGCATCTACGCCGCTGGAGACGTGATCGGCGGCTATCAGTTTACGCATGTCGCAGGTTATGAAGCGGGTGTGGCGATGCAAAACGCACTGGTTTTTCCGACGAAGAAGGCAGACTATCGGGTGATTCCGTGGGCCACCTTTACCAATCCTGAGTTGGCCAGAGTGGGGTTGACTGAGAAGCAGGCGCGCGATCGCTACGGGGATGACATATACGTACTCCGCCAAAACTTCGACGGCGTAGACAGAGCCTTAGCCGAAGCAGCAGGCATCGGTTTCGGCAAATTTATCACTAAGGGCAACGGAGAAATCTTAGGCGCACACATCGTAGGGCCTCATGCTGGCGAGCTAATTCACGAAGCCGTTCTCGCCATGAGCAACAACTTAAAGGTGGACGCGCTTCAGTGCATTCATATCTATCCTACGCTCAGCGAGATCAGTGCTAAAACGGCGCTTCAGCTCACCAAACAAAAGTACGCCCAAAACACCCGCCTCCAAAATGTCTTGAAAAAGTTCTTTAGCTGGCGTCGTTCAATAACAGGATGAGCTAAGCCACGAGTACCCTACAGAGTAACGCCATTCACTTTTACAGTAGCCACAATAGATGCATTCGGAACCATTCGAATACACCCACCCTCTAAAAAGGAACAAACCTATGGCTACTGTAAACTCTGCAACTTTAGAAAGCTCTAAGACAGGCGGCAACATTCTCTTCCAAGCAAACGTTAACATGCGGTTTGAAGCTCGCGAGCTAAACTCTCTTTGGGAGCTGCGCATGAGCCTGTGGGAAGACGACTACGTCAATGATGATCGTTTAGGCAGCGAAATTAAAACTACGTTTAGACCCAACAGCACCACGGTCAACCGCCAAATGGCTAAGCGGCTAAGCAAAAGCACCGTAGATACTGAATGGGGCGACGAGGAAGTCTATGGCAAAATCACGCTAGTCCCTTTAGAGTCGCCTCAACCCTTCAAGGCCGCCTCTGCGCAAACGGGCATTGAGACTATAAACGAGTAGCGCTCTATGCAATTGCTAAGCGTATATTCCTAGTGACTTAGGGAGCTGCTGACAAATAACGTACCATCCCGTAGGGGCGTATTATGTGCTGCGCCCCTACAGTGTTCTAGATAGAAGTGTTCTAGATAGAAGCGGTACATTATTTGAGCGCGGGACTTCCCACCGAACAGTTAAAATGCAGCAAATCCGCTAGCTTCAAGCCTTTTGCACTAGCGTTGCCTGCAACTCACCGATTCAGCATGAAACTTAATTTCAAATTTGCCATTGTTAGCGACCTTCACATCGCCCTTCCTCACACTATTTGGGACACGCCAAAGCGATTCCATCTAGTAGAAGTCAGTATTCCAGCCTTCGAGCAAATCCTGACTCAGCTCATAGCAGACGAACCCGATTTTTTACTTCTACCCGGCGACCTCGTTCAGCATGGCGAACGCGAGAATCACGAATGGCTAGCCAACCGACTGGCACAGCTTCCCTTTCCGACCTATGTTGTCCCCGGCAATCATGACGTGGTTCGGCTAAACGGTAATTTGCCGCAAGACGAGTTTGGCAAAGACCGGATTGCCTTAGCGGATTTTCCCAAAATTTACCGACAGTTTGGCTATGCCAACGCCTCAGGGCTGGACTATCAGCAAGAAATTCTGCCAGACGTTCATCTCATCGGTCTCAACTCGAATGCGTTTGACGAAGCGGGCGAGCAGATTGGCACCGGGCTAATTAACGACGCACAGTTTGATTGGCTAGACCAGCAGCTCGCCGCCCTTAGCGGAAAATTTGTCATGGTGATGGTGCATCACAACGTGCTAGAGCATCTACCTGGACAGTCTAAAAATAAGCTCGGCCAGCGATATATGATTCACAATGCGCCGCAGTTGGTGAAGCGACTGCAAGCCGCGAAAGTGCCCGTTGCCTTTACTGGACATTTGCACGTACAAGACATTGCCCAAGCCGATAATTTCTACGCGATTACAACCGGATCTTTGGTGAGCTATCCACATCCGTATCGGCTAATGTCACTTACGACGAATGAGAGCGGTCAACACCTGCTGAGCGTAGAATCTCAGCGGATTGAGTCGGTAGCGGACTGGCCGACGTTGCAGGCCACCTCTAAAGATTGGATGGGCGATCGCTCTTTCCCCTTCATCGTCAAGCTACTGACCGAGCCACCGCTCTCGCTCTCACCCGAGCAAGCCCTCAGCTACGCCCCGTATATCAAGCACTTCTGGTCGTCAGTTGCCGCTGGAGATGCCCAGTTTCACTATCCCCAACTGCCCGAAAACGTGCAAACATTTTTCCGGCAGTACAGCGCAGTAGACTCGCAGGGCAATCCCCAGCATATCGACAACAACGCAGAGCTAATGCTGATCTAGAGCGCGGGTCTAAAGTCAGATCGCGAAGCCGTCATCGCGGGCGCAAAGGCGCTTGCAGAACGTAAGATTGAATGAGGGCGATCGCGGCAAAGTAAGGAAATTGAACATGGCAGATGGGTCTTTAGCAGAAAACTATCAAGCGCTGATCGACAGCATCGTCGAGCAAACGCTTAAGGGCAACGTGCGCTCGAAGGAGCAGGTGCGATCGCAGTTAGAAGCCGCTGTAGAACCGGGTACGGGCGAGATTTTTGAACGGGCGATCGCCAGTCGCATCACCGAAACCGAAGCCCAAGTTGAGACCTCACTCAAAGCAGGTCGTATTCTGCGCGCCCTCAAAACCATCGAGAGCGAATGGCAAAAGGGTCAGCAAGATCGGCAGGCGGCTGATGGGATTGCGATCGCCCAAAAAAAGCTAGCCCAAGCCGACGACTCAGACCGCCCCAGCCTATTTCTCAGCCTGATCGACCCCAACCAGCCAGATAGCCTCAATCGCCAGCAACTCAAACAGCTCGCCCAGCAGCTTTCCCAATCAGAATCACTAGCGCCTTGGGCGCAAGGCATTATGGCCGGTCTCGCCAACTACGAGCAGCTAGAACCCAACTTAGTTAGCTGGCTTTACCAACCTGCAGATGCCGCCGTTGGTTTTGGGTCAAAAGCTGATCGCGGGCCGTGGGCGCTGTGGGAGAAATCAGCCCAGGGTCTGCCCAAACTGTTGTTTAAAACGCTAGCAGAAGACAGAGAAATCGAGGCCATCACCCGTACCGCCGTAGATACTTCAAGCTGGGTAAATTTGGCTGTGCTCTTACACTTTGTACAACGAGCCTTGGTCACCTGGTTCGACAAACAGCTCTACAGCGCCAAAGCTGGAAAACAGCTCTCCTACAGCACCTCTCTCATCTTCGCCGCGATCTGGGGGAGACTTTCTCAAGGATTCAAGCAAGCCGGTGCCAGCAGCTACCACGCCTTAGGCAACGGCAGCTTTCAGCTCATGCTACAAATTTTGCGGCGGTTCTCCCAAAGAGACGACTTCCCGCTCTACGGCGGCGTTTTTGCCTCTTTCTCCGGAGATTATCTACAAGACACCCTCGACTACTTTAGCGAACCGCTCAATGCCATAGAAGGCACCCAAGAAAAAGCCAGAATCCTCACCTTACTCGGCTATTCTCGGCAAACATTAGGCAGAGCCGCCGAAGCCAAAGCCTTTTATCAGCAAGCACTGGAAATTGCTCAGGCCGCTGGCGATCTGGCTTGCGAAACGGCAGACTTGTGTCATTTAGCTCGAAGTGCCGTTTTAGAACAGAATTATGCGGAAGGCGTTGCCACCAGCCAGAGAGCGCTTATTCTGGCTAGGCAAAGAGGCGATAGAGTAGGTGAAGCTAATGCGTTAGTAAATCTGGGCTATGCGCAGGTGTTGCAAGCTAGAGCGAATGATGTTGCTGATGCTGCCGTTTATGATAGCGCGATCGCCTACCTCAACCAAGGACTCGAACTCGCTGTTAAACAAGGAGACTTATCTAGTCAGGCACTCGCCTACAACAGCTTAGGGATTGGCTATGTAATGAGCAATCATCCCCAAAAAGGACTCGATATTCTCACCCAAGGCGCAGACGCCGTCAAAGGCTCCGGCAACATCTACCTGCAAGGCTTGTACACCCTCTATACCGCCGAAGCCCACCATGCCCTCAAGCATTCCGAAGAAGCCGTTTTTTACAGCGCATTAGCCCTGTACTTACTTAGTAGCATTGGCTCAGACGACTGGCGACAGGCCGCCGGACTGGCTTCTATTCTAGAAGGACAGTTAGGCCAAGAAACCTTTCAGCAGACGCTACAAAAGTACCAGCGCCAGTTGACCCCCATCATGAGCATGGAAGGCTTTGAAGCCCTACCTGCATTACTAAAACAATATAGAGCGCAGTAATCTCAAACCATAGGCAGTTCTACAAATAGCCGTTTTATTAGAAAATTTCAACTATTCGCTTTCTACGCTTTGCTATGAAATTCTTCGAAAAACCCGGTGCCGATGTCGCAGAGCGCGTCCCCCCAGGTCAACACCTGGCTAAAGGATTTCCCGTACTCACCTATGGCGACACCCCGCAAATCAGTACGGCAGACTGGCAGTTTACTGTCTCTGGGCTAGCTACGCCAAAAACATTTTCCTGGCAAGACTTTATGGACATGCCACAAAGCGAGTTCACCGCAGACTTTCACTGCGTCACCACCTGGAGCAAACTAGACGTTAAATGGCGCGGTGTAAAAGTCACCGACTTCCTAAAAGCGATTGATATTGACTCAAAAGCAGCTCACGTCATGGAGCATTGCTACGGCGGCTATACAACAAACTTAGCGCTAGAAGACTTCGCCCGAGAAGAAAACTTTTTTGCCCATACCCTATTCGGCGAGCCTTTGCCAGCCGAACACGGTGGCCCGATGAGAACAGTTGTTCCTCACTTATACGCCTGGAAAAGCGCCAAGTGGATCAACGGCCTAGAACTTTTAGAAGATATGGAGTTAGGCTTTTGGGAGCGTAACGGTTACCACCGCCGAGGAGAACCCTTTGCCGAGGAGCGATACAGCGATAGATAGGTTTAGCGATGGCTAGTAAGTGGGCCTATCAGCAGCTAACGAGATCGCCCACTCACGGCCATCAACCAAACTATCGTGCTTTCTTAGCAACCTTATATTTGAAAGATTTATACTCCAGAGAGGCCCGAGACTCAGACGGAGGTGGATTACTCACAAACTGCTCAATCGGAATAACGCTCACGTTTAGCTTTACCGGACGAGCGATCTCTTCAGCGATTAAGGCCCGAACCGAGTCAATCTGTTCGGGTGAAATTGAACCTGGCCGAGCTTCCACATTCAAATCGACGACCAAACTATCTCTATCTCTCTGCACAGACAACGTTTGAATACGAGACTCCGAGAAAGTAGTGCTTTTGCGGATAATCTCATTCACGCTCATCCGCGCCTGATTTTTGATGGATAGATCTTGAAAAGAGAGCGTGAGTGGAATACCTAGACAAACTAACGTTGCGATCGCAATCGTCATCCCTCTTTTCGCCCGCTGCACCGACCCGTAGCGCAAAGCAAGAAAAACCAGCCCACCGCTGAAGATAATGCCGACGAGGTTAGTCAAAAATAGCAGCAGCGAGCCAAAGAAGATGCTGAGCGAGCCATAGGCGATGCCCACACCTACTACACTTAGCGGCGGCACAAGTGCTACTGCGATCGCCACACCCGGCAAAGCATCCGAAATTCCCCGCCGCGACTTCGCCAATGCGCCCGCCGCCCCTGCCGCCAACGCAACGCCTAAATCCAACAAGGTAGGCTGCGTTCTAGCCGCAATCTCACTGGTAATCGACTCAATGCCGGTCATCCGAGCAATAATCGCCGCCGTTCCTATCGTCAGCAGCGCCCCTAATGTTAAAGACAAGCTCGCCCGCCTCAGCAGCCTGCGGTTTGCCATAATTAGCGCAAAGGCAATGCCCGTAATTGGCCCCATTAGCGGTGCAACAATCATCGCACCGATTACAGTGGCGCTACTGCCAGAGAGTAGGCCAAAGGTGGCGATCGCCCCTGACAAAAACAGCAGTAAGTAATAGTTAGAAGAAGACTCCGCACTCCGCCACAAGCTGCGACTCAAGCTCGCAATCGGCACCGGCTTAGACTCCATCCAGTGCCACTCACCGCGATGGCGATCCTTCAGCACCGACAGCTTCTGATGACCCCAGCTAATAAACCGCTTACTGACAATAGCCAACATACCAACACATCCTTAGAAGATAATTGACTAGACATAAGCAAACCCTCTCAAGGCCAGAAATAAGACCGAGGTGAGAGGGCAATTCTCTTTAAGAAAGGCTGCGCCAACGCGTCGCAATCATAAAAATAGTGAAAACCTGAAAAGCTCAGATATACGCAACAGAATAGCAGTATCTACTTTTGTAAAGCTATATATCCAAAGAGAGATCCCGTTAGCATCTTCTGGGGGGAACGCTAGTCCCCGCGTTGATTCTAGTGAGTCCCCGCAGGTCTAACAGCGTACTGTCATAGCGAACAACATCAATCGGCACCCGCCGCCCCTCTACAATAATGGCTGAATTACTAGGAAGCTGACGACCTCTACGAACCTTCAGAAAAGCGCCAGGGCCAAACTGTTCAAAGGTTTCGCCCGTACTCATCGGCGAAGCGCCCGCGTTGCTTTCAACCGAAATGCCCGTCACCGTATTCTCGTTGACCTGCCCCTGTACGCAAATAGCTCTACCATCCACATAGCCAAAGACACCCACCACGTCGCGACCTTTCTTAGAAAACGTAAACGTCACACCGCCTTTAGCCAGCAGTTCATCGTCAGTAACAATCGCACCGCTAGGACGCCCATTCCAATAGCGATAGTTGCCATCAGGCAGACTACTGATCAAGGATTGAGGCGGCGTTGGCACTTTGCCGGTAGGTTCGGCCTGGGTGATTAGGAGAACGAGATCGCTCTCCTTACAATCTAAATCGCCCTGACAAGAAGCCGCGTAAATACTATCAGGCTGATAAGTCAGCCTAACTTCGGTATTCAAAATATTTTGCTGACAAATCTCAAAGCGAGCAAACTGTAGCGTAGATTCGCCATTAGCATCCACCAAATCGACATAGCAAGCATGGTCGCCCGACTCCAGCATAGAAACCGTACCCACTTCAGGCGGTGGCGTTACCGTGATACCCGTCGCAGAATAAGTAAACTGAATTTTTTGACCCACAATCGGCTGCTCGCAGACATCAGCATCAGCTACAGCTACCACCGTTGGCGTTGCGCTATTACTCTGAAGTGTGATAGCGCAACCCGACTCACTGGCCTCGACCCGCGAAACGGTTCCACCTGGGACCGGCTGCTGCGCGTTTACCCCCTGAGGCGTCAGCAAAATACCGCTTAACACCGCGAATATCAAAGCTTCAATTCTAGCTATATAAGGTTTCATTAAATTAGCAGACCCATTGACTGTTAAACCATGAGGGTAAGCCTTACTCAAATTGCCTCAACGCGATCTAAACAATTTGAAAGGTGGACATCTCCAACAAAAAACCGTTCCAAAGCAAGCTGCTCAGAACGGTTTTCATAAAGAACTTTCCTAATCTATCGCCGCACTCATTTCTGGCTAGCTGACGCCTACTATCTAGGCCCTAACCCAACCGTGCCAGCATATACAGCCTGATTACCCAGCTCATCTTCAATCCGCAAAAGCTGGTTGTATTTGGCAACTCGTTCGCTCCGGCAAAGCGACCCGGTTTTAATTTGACCCGCCCGAGTCGCGACAGAAAGATCGGCAATTGTGGTATCTTCGGTCTCGCCCGAGCGATGGCTAATCACGCAGCTATACTGATTGCGCTTAGCTAAATCAATTGCCTGCAAAGTCTCGGTTAGCGTTCCAATCTGGTTTAGCTTCACCAAAAGAGAGTTTGCGGCCCCCTGATCAATCCCCTTTTGCAAACGAGTTGGATTAGTCACAAACAAATCGTCTCCCACTATCTGCACTTTTTTACCAATGCGCTGAGTTAGCGTTTTCCAGTTCTCCCAGTCGTCTTCGTGCAAGCCATCTTCAATCGAAACAATCGGATAGTTACTAGTCAAACTCTCTAAATAGTCAATCATCTCCGCCGGAGAATGCGCCGAGCCGTCGTAAATATATTGACCGTCTTTGTAAAACTCGCTCGCCGCTACGTCCAGCGCTAACGCTACCTCTTCGCCCGGTTTGTAGCCCGCTTCAGAAATCGCAGACATCAACAAATCAAGCGCTTCCTGGTTGGAACCTAAGTTAGGTGCAAAACCACCCTCATCGCCTACGCCCGTCAACAACCCCTTAGCATCCAAAACCTTACTGAGCTGAGCAAAAATCTCCGCTCCCCAGCGCAGCGCCTCGCGAAAAGTGCTAGCCCCCACCGGCATAATCATAAACTCTTGAATGTCTACGTTATTGCTCGCATGTTCGCCGCCGTTGATCACGTTCATCATCGGCACCGGCAAAATGTTCGCCAGCGGCCCGCCTAAATAGCGATACAGCGGCATATCAGAAGCCTGCGCCGCCGCCTTAGCCGTGGCCAGCGAAACCGCTAGAATCGCGTTCGCGCCCATATTGCTCTTATTCGGCGTCCCGTCTAGCTCAATCATCATCTGATCGATTTCCATCTGGCTAAACGCATCAGTGCCGATCAGCTCGCGAGCAATCGTTTCGTTGACGTTCTCGACGGCCTTCATCACGCCTTTGCCGCCGTAGCGATCGCTCTCCCCATCGCGCAGCTCATGCGCCTCAAAGCTGCCCGTAGATGCGCCGCTAGGCACCTGAGCGATCCCAGCCGCGCCGCCCGTTAAATACACCTCAGCCTCAATGGTGGGCCGTCCTCTAGAATCAAGAATCTCTCTCGCCTGAATGTCTTCAATAGCCGTATCGAGGGAATCAATCATACTCTGCGCCTATTATCCTTAGAAGTGTTCGCAGCCGTTCGCCTCTAATATATAAGCTCAGCAAAAATATTAGAAGCGATCGCTGCTTTCGTCCAAGATAATACGGCACAACGAGAGGATCGACACAATGCGCTTACTACACACCATGCTCCGAGTGGGCGATTTGGAAAAATCCAAAGCCTTTTACTGCGAAATCCTTGGCATGAAGCTGCTGCGCCAAAAAGACTATCCCGGCGGCAAATTTACCAACGCCTTTGTCGGCTATGGCGATGAGACCGACCACACCGTACTAGAGCTAACGTACAACTGGGACACCAGCAGCTACGACCTCGGCAGCGGCTACGGCCACATCGCGTTAGGAGTTGATGACATCTACAGCACCTGCGAAGCCATCAAGCAGCAAGGCGGCAAAATTTCACGCGAACCCGGCCCGATGAAACACAGCACCACCGTCATTGCCTTCGTCGAAGATCCAGACGGCTACAAAATTGAATTAATCGAAGGCCGCTGACCTCCCGATAACCAGTCCGGCATACCGTAAAATGCATCGGCCGTTCGATTGCTATACTCGAATACTGATCGTAATTGCACCCATTCCCCGCCATTACCGCTCACTACTGCCTCCAAACCACCGCCCTCTATGCAGCCTACAGATCCTGACAAGTTTACCGCCAAAGCCTGGGATGCCATCGTGGAGGCCCAAGACGTAGCCCGTCGCTTTCGGCAGCAGTACCTGGAGGTAGAGCACGTCACCTTAGCGATGCTAGAGCAGGGAGGACTCGCAGACACCATCTTGACCGAAGCGGGTTTGGCTCCAGAGCAAATTTTGCAAGAGCTAGAGACGTTTGCTAAGCGTCAGGCGAGAGTGCGCGTCGCCGTCGATAGCAATCTCTACTTGGGTCAGAGCCTGGATAGAATGCTAGACGCGGCTGAAGCTTCGCGGGTGAATCTGCAAGACGAGCTAATTTCGATTGAGCACTTGCTGATTGGATTCGTTGAAGATGAACGCATTGGCAGGCGGCTACTGCGCGGTTTTGATATAGACGCATCTAGCCTGTTGGCAGCGGTAAAGTCGCTGCGAAAAGAGGATGAAGAATCACCCGTTAGCCAGCTTGCAGGCAGTCTGGGCAGTGGAGAAGAAGACTATCCATCGCTCAATAAATACGGACGAGATCTCACCGAAGAAGCGCGAGGCGGTAAGCTCGATCCGGTGATTGGTCGAGATGAGGAAATTCGCCGGGTCATTCATGTCCTGTCGCGGCGGACGAAAAATAATCCGGTGCTGATTGGCGAGCCGGGTGTGGGTAAAACTGCGATCGCCGAAGCCCTAGCCCAGCGCATCATCAACGGCGACGTTCCCGAATCCCTCAAAAATCGTACCCTGATCTCCCTTGATGTCGGTAGCCTGATTGCGGGCGCTAAGTATCGCGGTGAATTTGAAGATCGTCTTAGATCAGTACTCAAAGAAGTCACCGAATCCAACGGTCAAGTTGTCCTATTTATTGACGAACTGCACACGGTAGTCGGTGCGGGCGCAGGCCAAAACAACGTGGATGCGGGCAATTTGCTCAAGCCCGTACTAGCCAGAGGCGGACTGCGCTGCATTGGAGCAAGCACCATTGACGAATATCGTAAGCACATCGAAAAAGATACCGCGTTAGAAAGACGATTTCAGCAGGTATACGTCGGCCAACCTAGCGTAGAAGATGCGGTTTCGATTTTACGCGGACTTAAAGAGCGCTACGAGGTGCATCATGGCGTTTCGATTTTAGACTCAGCGTTGGTGGCGGCGGCTACTTTGTCGGATCGGTATATTAGCGGTCGCTTCCTCCCCGACAAAGCCATCGACCTGATCGACGAAGCCGCTGCCAAGCTCAAAATGGAAATTGACTCTAAGCCCGAAGAGCTAGAGATCATCGACCGGCGACTAATGCAGCTAGAGATGGAAAAGCTCTCTTTAGAAAGCGAGAAAGCCGCCGGTTCTTTTAGTCGCACCGCCCGACAGCGACTGAAAGGCATCAAAGAAGAGATTGCGACGCTCTCTAAAGAACAAAAAGTATTAGACGAACAGTGGCACACCGAGAAAGAAACACTGACTGCAATTAATGATCTGAAAGAAGAAGAGGAAAGAACGCGCCTTCGAATGAATCAGGCTCAGAGAGCTGACGACTTAGAGCGAGCGGCGCATCTGAATGATCGGCTAAAAGTGATTCAAACAGAAATGGAGGACATAGAAGCCAAGCTACAAGCCATGCAAACAGAAGGCGAGACTATGCTCCGAGAGCAGGTCACCGAAGCTGACATCGCCGAAATTGTCGCCCGCTGGACAGGCATTCCCGTCAACCGGCTAATGGAATCCGAGCGCCAAAAGCTCCTCCAGCTAGAGAGCCATTTGCACGAGCGCGTCATTGGCCAGTCCGAAGCTGTAGAAGCCGTCTCAGCCGCAATTCGACGCGCCCGAGCAGGCATGAAAGACCCCGGACGGCCAATTGGTTCCTTCTTATTTATGGGGCCAACTGGCGTCGGTAAAACTGAACTCGCCAGAGCGCTTGCCGCCTTTTTGTTCGATACAGAAGAAGCGCTCATCCGGCTCGACATGTCCGAATACATGGAGAAAAACTCAGTCTCTCGGCTGGTGGGTGCGCCGCCTGGATATGTGGGCTACGAAGAAGGCGGACAGCTCTCCGAAGCCGTCCGCCGTCGTCCCTATTCTGTTGTTCTATTAGACGAAGTAGAAAAGGCCCACCCAGACGTATTCAACATCCTTTTGCAAGTGCTAGACGATGGCCGTATTACCGATTCTCAGGGTCGTACGGTAGACTTTCGCAACACTGTCATCGTGATGACGAGCAACATCGGTAGCGAGCATATTCTGGATGTTTCAGGAGATGACTCTAAGTTTGAGGAGATGCAGACGTTGGTGTTGGGGGCATTGCGATCGCACTTCCGCCCCGAATTTCTCAACCGCATCGACGATCTCATTCTCTTCCACGCCCTTAGCAAAAAAGAGCTGCGCAACATCGTCACCATCCAGCTCAAGCGCATCTACCGCCTGCTCTCCGATCAAAAAATCACCCTAGAGATGACCGAAGCCGCCGTAGATCATGTTGCCGACGCAGGCTACGATCCTTCCTACGGAGCGCGCCCGCTCAAAAGGGCCATTCAGCGCGAGATCGAGAATCCCATTGCCACGCTAATTTTAGAAAACACATTTACAGAAGGCAGCACCGTCAGCATAGGCGTTAACAAATCAGGCGAACTCACCTTTGATGTAGAAGATCCAGAGCCAGAAGTTGCAGAATCAGAAGTCGCAGAGTCAGAGCCTGTAAAATCGGCAACCGAAGAACCGGAAACCGACTCAGAAACTGAAAACTCAGAAGCCACAGACTCAGAAGCTACAGACTCAGGCAGCGTCACAGAAGAAGCTGCTACAGCAGAGGACAAACCCACTAAAAAGAAAACAGCAGTAGTCGCCTCCGAAAGCTAGCAGCTACCAGCAAAAAGGCCCCAATGAGAACCCACTCATCAGGGCTTTTCACTATTCCATTACTCAACCTGCTCTACCGGCGCGACATAAAGATGCGCAACACATACCAGAACAGCAGCATCACAGAAGAAAACAGCGCCAGCGAAGCCGCCACGTAGTAATCAGTTGGATAACGCTTCATCACCTGCGAGGTTTGGTACAAAATCGCCGCACCCGCAAAAGCAACCATCGCAAATGAGAACCAAATTCCCAGCGTTAGCCCCTTAAACAAAAAGCTACAGACAATCAGGCCCAGCGCAATCATGCCAAAAACCTTCAGCGCTCCGCCCAAAAAGGAAAAATCCTGCCCGGTCGTAAACACTACTGCCGTCAAGCCCCCAAACAAAAACAATGTCACCACTGCCGCCGAGCTGATCGCCCCAGGCGCAATTGCGTCTGCAATCCACAAAAGCGGCGCAAACATGACCGCTTCGCCTAAAACATAAATGCCTAAGCCCATATACTGAGCGTTAATGTCGCCCGCCTTAGACGCAAAGCTACTAGAGAGATAGCCCAGCAACATAAAGCCACCCAGCATCGCCAGCCAGCCAAACTGGCTGCCCGCCACAAACCGACCCAAAAACTCAGCAATGCCTAAGGCAAAGAAAACAAACTCCACCCCGATAAAAGCAGCCACTGCCCCTGCCAAATGCAGATAGGTCTTCTTAATAAATTCCGCCCGTTCACTCGGACGCGCCTGAGCTACAACAATCATAAAAACCTTTCCTCGGCGCTACGCCTACCGTCAAAAAAACTAAAAACAGAGCTAAAAGCGCTGTGTCTGTGCACCTTTTGCCTCAACTGACGAGACAGATCCTAATTCTATGGCAAAAGAATAGGCTTCAGCCACGGGTACAATCCTCAGCTCACGCCACGCCCACGCGAGGACACATCTCGACTAACGGGCAGACGCCACACTTGGGCCGCGCCTGACAAATCTGTTTACCAAACGGCATCAGCAGCTTATTAGTCTCCACCCAATAGTCGCTAGGCAGCTTTTCCTCCAGCGCCTTAGTCGTCTTCTCCGGCGTTTTTGTCTCTACGTAGCCCCAGCGATTCATCACCCAATGCACATGAATATCTACGCTGATATAAGGTTGATCGCAAGCAATGCCCAACGTCAGATGGGCGCATTTTGGCCCTACGCCCTTAAAAGCCAGGAGGGTTTCAGCGTCACAGGGCAGCTCGCCATTGTGCTTTTCTACGATTTTCTGCGCGATCGCCAAAATCTGTTCTGCCTTCCGCTCCGCAAACGTACTCTGCCTAATCAGTCCCTCAATCTCTGCTAGAGAAAGCTTGCTCATCGCCTGTGGCGTATTAGCCCGGTCAAACAGCTTTTTAGCAACTGGCAAACTCACCTCGTCGTAAGTTCGAATCGAGATCATGCAAGAAATCAACTGCTCGAAAGGCGAGCGATAGCCCTCTTCCGCCAACTGAAACATCGCCGCACGGGGGTAGGCTTTCATCACCTCTTGTAGCTTCAAAAAGGCGACATCAATATCGAAAGTAGAAGACATAACTTTGTAGGTTTGAGGCCAAACTCGATCCCAGCACCGGCAATCTACCTCCTGCTGGCGGCGCTGATCATCCATCTACAGCTAGTTCTTTAGGCTACTCCCTACGTCAAGTCACCCATCGCCCCTACCAAGTCAATCATTTCGCCTAATACTTTCCTATTTGGGCTTCTCCTGATACTCGCTAGCGTAATTCATCACGCAGACAATGCGGAAGCCAGGATGCTCCTGACAGGCTGTGCCCATTGCGCTATATCCAGGCTCCAGTAAAGCCTGACGATGCCCTCGGCTGGGCACATTATCATCTACCAGCAAATTAATCAAATGCCATTCAGCAATCGTTGCCTGCCCATAGCTAATGTTCTCACTCGCGCTATTGCGCCACTGCCCATAGCGATTAATTCGCGCAAACGGATCGCTGCCATCCGAACCAAAGTGGCCGGTAATGCCTTTACTCCCTAAGTCAGCCGCATGATCGTTGGCCCCAAAGCTCATCCCCGGAGAAAAGGCCAAAGCGCCTAGTGGTGGCGATCCTCTGAGGACGGCGATCGCCTCATCCAAAGCACCCACCCCTTCAACCACCTGCACCGCCGGACGCCCCGGCACCTTAACCAAATTTCCTTCGTAATAGTCGCGAATCGCTTCTAGCCTCTGCGCATAAGCCGCCGGATTTGCCCGCATCTTATTAGTCTCCGCAATCAGCTCTTCAGACAATGCAGACAGATCAGATCCAGACAAATCGCCAAACCACGTCGGGTCGTCCATCGAGCCAGCTTGAACCGGACGGCCCGCTACGATTTCTTCTGGGGTTGCAACCGAAGCAGTACTTCTAGCAAACATTGTCCGAGACGCTTTATTAGGACTTTGCTGGCTCGCGGCTAGCACTTTTGTAGGGGAAAAGAGTCCGCTAGCAAGGGTTAAGCCCAACGCAATTTTCAGCAGGGTAAAACGGCTTTTAGCTACGCGGCGCTGACTAGTCATAATGTATTAATTCGTGAGTAAAACAGTTGAGGAGTCAGTAATAAAACTCATCTCCTGTAACTGTTCTCTTCACTTACGCAGCCAACCACCTCAGAATATCTACTAAAAAGCAAAAACCACGTTCTCCAGTTTTTTCCGGTTCTCAAGGAACAAAACAGAAAACCCTTACTGTGCCGCCTTTTTAGCGTATAGAGCCAGCAAAAACTACTCAGTAATTCTCACTAGATAGATCTGTGCAAAAATCACTAATATTTTGAGCTACAGAGGCTAAAGATAATTTCTGTACCCACCTTTACCAAGTTCAACAGACCAACACTCGGTAGTCAGCCAATGATGCCAAACTCGGCTAAACTGACCATGGCTAGCACAATGAAAGCAATAGATAGCCAGCGAAAGCAGGTGCCTCCGGCCAATATAAAATAGTCAGAACATTTCATGAGTTGCGGCTCAGGGATGTCTGTAAGATAGATAGCATAGCAACCCCCATAAAGCCTATGGTTTGGTCAGGACGAGGAACAGTTATCGGGCTAATTCTATTATCAGCTCTCTCAGTAGCCCCCACCAGTCCCGCCAAAGATGCAGAAAATCGTAGACCCATTTTCTATACAGAGCAAGAAGGTCGTATTGCCTACAGCGCAGACGGCAACGGCCCTAACATCGACGATATTGGCGCAACGCCATTAGGGTTAGCTATTCTGAGTCAAGCCGGTTTGCAAAACAAGGTTGTTCACTACGACTACAACTCTCATGTATGGGCTAGCAATTCAAAAATGGCACAAATGACTGAAAGTACCCTCGAAAGTGCTACTCGTTTTGGCTTTGACCCAGACGTTTTTATTGACGCTTTCGAGAATTCAGATAGAGCCTATAACAGTCTTGCCAGTGCCATTAATGCTTCTACTGATAAAGACCCGCTTTTTTTAGTGGTTGCAGGGCCAATGGAAGTAGCCTGTAAAGGCATTCTAAGATCGGAGAAAGAAAAACGAAAATACGTTGTTGTGATCTCTCACTCTCACTGGAACAACAAACATCGCTATACAGCCAGTGACTGCACTGCCTCAGAAGACCAGGACGAGATTGCAACCCCCGTCTACAGAATCAAAGACTCCACTCGCGACATTCGTCAAACGGGCGTTTGGTTCGACCAAATAGAAGACCAGGGAAAGGGACTCGGAGCGGCTAGCTTTAGTGAATATGACTGGCTTAAAAACAGCAGCGACGCCAATCTAAATTGGATTTACGGCCGCATGAAGCTTGTCTTTGCCAAAAAGCCTAATCCTTCTGATGCCGGTATGCTTTTCTATCTCATTACTGGAAACGAAAGAGCCACACCCGCTATCTTAAACAACTTTTTTATAACTCAAGCAGCGCCATTACTTCCCGAGGCAAAGGTAGTCTCGCCGCCGTCTTCCACGTCACCCGAAAAACCTTTACCCAAACAACCGATATCAGAAAAAGCAAACGTAAATCTAATAGACAACAACTTACAACCGGTTGCAACAGCCGCCGTTTGGCTAGACGGCCAGCTTATATATAGCAAAGGCGATATCACCAAACCTGTACCCGCCTACTCTATTAGCAAATCACTCTCTGCTTTAGTTTTCGGCCATCTAAGGCAGCTCAATAAAGTTGACTACAAAACAGTTGTTCCCAACTCAGGCGAGGCGACCTACGCTCAGTTTTTGAGTATGTCTAGCAACTACAAGCTAAAAGGCGCACCCGGAGAGTCTCACGCATACAACAACGCAGCCGTCGAGTACTACAGCAAACAAATGCGGAAAATATTCTTCGCAGATCTTTCCGAAGTAGACATACTGAAAGCGTCCTTTATGGATGTTATTGGCGCGCAAGATCCCATCACTTATGAAGGCTCCTGGAGCGGCTGGGGCAAAGGCTTTTCTATGAGCGCTCGCGACTACGGAAAAGTAGGGCAGCTATTGCTAACCAACGGCGCATACGACGAGCAACAAATTATCTCCACTGACTTTATAGAAAAGCTCTATCAACCACAGGTGTCTGGTTCTGCCAACTTCGACCAAGAGAAAAATGGCAAAGTCAATCAGCGTAATCTCACTACTCAGCTAGCCAATAACTACTCTTATGGCTGGTGGATTGTTCCTACCGCAGAAGGGCCTGCGATCGCCGCCAACGGCTACAAAGGCAAAAACCTAATCATTCTACCCGCCAAAAATCTCGTCATCGTCGGCCTACAAGACAGCAATACTCCCTGGCAATTTAGGCAGTACATAGACGCCATCCTGCCAGCCATAAAGTAAGCAAACAAGAACCGACCTAATAATTCTTCTGATTACTAGACTTAAACCGCCCCACCTCAAACGATCGCTTCTTAGCGTGCTTAGTCTTCCGATCGCTCACGCGCTTGCGCCACATCTCAAAGCTAGAGCGCTTCATCTGCTTGCGCATAAGTTCAATCACATCCTTCTCTTTTAGCCCAAACTGTCGCTCAATCACCTCAAAGGTTGTTCTATCCTCCCACGCCATTTCAATTACGCGGTCAATCGTTGCAGAATCCAACTCATCCAGGTTCATGTGCGCTCACAGCCTTTTTTATTAACTATTCAAGACATCGAAAACATCTAAGACAAGTTTCCAGGACGAGCCGCTAAGTACTCATCCCCCTTTAGTTGGATTACCATTAGCTTCGCTGGCTCATCGCCTACACAGCCGGACATATGCCCCTTATTTCCATTTTCATCAGGCTGAGTCTTTTGATCGCCACCAAAAGACAGATCACCTGGCCCCATCTCTACTCGCACACCGTCCATTGTCTCCACGTACCAGGTGCCCGACAGCGGCACAATCCACTGCGGCCTGGGGTTCTCGTGCCATTCGCCGACCCAACCCACCGGCAGCGTCGAAAATAGGACTTCAGCATCACCGCTCATTAAGCGATTATTCCACTGCGGAGCGGCATCACCGCCCATACTCTCTTTCTGATAATTCGTCAGCTCGCACTGCGTCTGATGGCTGACGCCCTGATCATCCGTCCATACGTGCCAGTAGCTCAGCGTCGGTTTATCGCTCATATCACTCTAAATTTACGGTTCTCTCGTTTATATCGGCTCTTACTTAGCGCCAAAAAGTCCCTTTATATTATTAAACAGTCCTTGCAGGCCGCGCTCATTTCGAGGTCGAGGCTTCACGGCTGTCTGAATATCATCATCTTTGAGTTCCTTCAGACGATAGCCATACTCCAGATTTCCTTGACTCTTTTTTAGCACCGGAAAAGCTCGGAACGCCCCCTGAAGCAGGTCTGCCTCGCTGTGATAAATTGCTCGACTAATTTGATTAGAGCGCCGAACCGCGATCGCCCCCACCGGAAACCACTGCTTTGCTCCCACACCCCGCATATACACCTCATACTCAGGCACGCCGTCGGTCTTCATTTTGTCGTACTGCTTAGAAGCTTTATCCCGCTGCTTCGTCCGCTTCGACGCCTTCTGTTCCGCTGGCTTGTCCCCAAATCCTTTAAAGTCGCTGTCGGCCATAATGCTTGCTTACCTGGTTACTCAAAATTAGTTAGCGCCAATCAATCGCTCCAAAGCCAACTGCTCGAAAGTCGGCCTCTGAAAAGTCGTTAATAAAAGTTTACAGCTTTTTCAGACCGGAGGGAAATCGTCACTGCCGAATATATTTCGCCCGGTAAACCGGTAAACCTTTCTCCACTGCTGTTACTCGCTCGCGATCTGTCAGTACCGGAAAAGGACTTTCCGCTAGCCAGCCGTTTCCTGCTCTCATAAAGTCCGAATTTTCGTCAAAGCGATCGCACATCTCCTCACACACCTCCTCAATATCCGACTGTAGCCAAACCCAGGCTCCAACCGGCATCAATTTAGCGAGCTGCTCCACCAGCTCCGGCTGCACCACGCGCCGTTTCTGATGCCGCTTCTTAAACCAGGGATCGGGAAACTGAATGCTCACCCGCTGCAACGGGCATCCCCCCGGCCAGCTAGAAAGCAGTGTCTCTAAGGAATTATTAGCATTGCAAAAAACAAAGTGTAGGTTGTGCTGCTCGTCGCGATCGCGCTTCATCAAAGCCCGTTCTACCAAAGGCTCGCGAATTTCTATGCCCAAAAAATTCCAGTCCGGCACTAACTGCGCCATTTCCCGCACAAAATCGCCCTTCGCACAGCCAATATCTAAATGCAAAGGCCGCTGCACATCAGCAAATACATCGCTCCAATTAGGCGCGATCGCCGACTCAGCATATTTACTACTTAGCGGATTAACATGCTGCCGCACCCGACGAATCTTAGCCATAAACGCTTAAAAATCTAAAAATCAACCCTCACCAACATTAATCATATAGGGAATAGCCACCTCTGCCTGCGGCCAGCTTCGCCGCACAAACCGCCATAAAAAAGGAACAGACACCAAGACCATCAGCAATCCGATCTGCCAGCCCGCCTGCATATCCGCCACCGTCACCGCCGCCTGATCGCTAGCCGTCGCTTGGTTCAACGCCACAATTCCCACCGCCGCCAGATTATTCAACCCGTGACAAGCAATCGGCACCCACAGGCTGCGCGTCCGCACATACAGTAGCCCCATCACCAGCCCAAACAGCGTCAGCCCTACCGGATTGTTGGTATGCAACAGCCCGAACAGCACAGAAGAAGCCACCAGTGCCCGCCGCATTCCCCATTTTGCAGCCCACCGCTGAAGCAACACGCCCCGAAAAATTAGCTCTTCCACCACGGGCGCAATGCCTATCACCAGCAGCCATATCAGAGCGTCATATAGCGCCGGAAACCGGCTTTCTATCTCCTCTATCACCGAAGCATTCTCTAAAATCAGCCCAGCATAATTAGGAAACGCTAAAGACACCAAATAGAAGAAAATAGAGGCGCTGCCTAAAGAAAAAATCAGCAGGCTAAGCAGTAAAAAGAGTCCATAAAACAGCGAAAAACGAGGAAGTTTAGATCTCAATGCTCCCCGACCAAACAGCGGCTTCAGCTTTATCCCTTCACTCTGAAGCATCCATAAAATAACCGCCGCGATCGCCCCCCGAGAAACCATATCCAAAACCGTCAGCACAATCGGATCAATAGCCTCAGGCAACAGTCCAGCCTGCTCAATCGTCCAAAACGGCAGCAAAATCAGCAGGTTCACAGCCAAAGCAGTCGCAAACACCAAATATCGACTTTTTATCCGTAAGAACGGATTTTTAGAGACATCTACTGTCACAGACGGGCGATTAGGTGGGCAGTCAGTCAGGCGGTCAGGCAAACGTTTACAAAGCTCCTACATTCTCAAGCTGGCATTCTCAAGCTGGCATTCTCAAACCGGGTGTCCACCACTAGCGATTCAAAAACAGGCGATTGATCCTATATAGATCTCATGAGTCATCTATTAACCGCTTATCTATCGTGTGAGTCATTAATTATAAGAAGCCAACACCTATTTCAAAAGTTAAGATAGCGCGGGCAATGGGCTGAATTAGCAAACGATTCAGTCAAAACTTTTCCGGAACAAAAGAAACTGTCCATCCGCCTCCAAAATTGCCACACCCCGCGAAAATAAGCAGCCAAAGTTGCTACAGTAGCTGGGTAAAAGGCAACAGATATCCAGTGCCGCCCACCCCCGATCCCGACAGCATTAACTTAACACCCAACCCTCCTGCTGGGCGATCGCGACCTTTTCCCTGGTTCTGGTTTGGCACGTTTATCGGCACCCTCCTCAGCGCCGCTGGATTAGGCTTAGCTGCCTGGGCCTGGATATTCATCAACGAAGACCTCTCGCCCCTGCTTTCTAAAACGCTCAGCAAAGAGCTAGAGCGCCCCGTAGAACTCGGCGAGGTCGAAAACGTTACGCTCAACAGCATTCAAGTAGGCCCCTCCCAAATAGGGGTTTCAGACACCGACCCGACCCGGCTCACCGCCGAAACCGTTACCGTCAACGTCAATCCATTAGAAGCCCTTTTCACTTCGAAACTGGGGCTAAATATCACCGTTGATGAAGCCAACGGCTACCTTCAGCAAGATCCTGAAAAAGGCTGGCTCAACGTTGATATTCCAGAACAAGACGACGATAAGGAAGAGTCTAGGTTCAAGGTGCGGCTCGAAAAACTCCGCATTCGAGACTCGTTTCTAACGCTGGTGCCCGTCTCCCCAAAAGGCGCTCTGCTAGAGCCGATTCCGGTCGAAAACCTCAACGGCCAGATCAACGTCGATTCCATCACGGTAGATGGCGATGAAGCCCAGCGCATACGATTTGAGCTAGCGGGCAATCCGACGGGCGGCGGCGATCTATCTATTAAAGGAGAAGTGCAGCCCCTCCCTCAAGCCGAAGTGACCGCTGCTGACGCTAACGATGGGGTAAAAGACTTAGATAATGCGGCTAACGGTTCGTCTGATGACTTGAACGATACTCGCGATGAACCTCAAAACGCGATCGCCACTAACCTGCTCATCCGGGCAGCCGACGCTCCCGTCGCGGACATTCTGCGGTTCGCCCTGGCCAGTATCAGTCTCCCAACTGACGCCGTTGATATCGAATCGGGCACCGTCAGCGGCTCCGTCGATCTTGGCTTTAGACCTAACGAACCCGTAGACTATTCCGGTACGCTGAGCTTAGACAAGGCCAGCTTAGTCACAGCGGCCATTCCGCTGCCGGTAGAAGATATATCAGGCGAAGCGCAGTTTCAAGGCAACAAATGGACGATTGATCAGCTCAATGCCACCTACGGAGAAATTGATGCCGTCGCCGAAGGACTCCTCGATTTTGACAACGGCTATGCGCTAGATGTCACGACAGACGACGTTTCCGTTGAAGAATTTGTCGCCACTACCGGACTGGAATTACCCGTCCCGGTTGTCGGTAATTTTGGTGCGATCGCCCAAATCAGCGGCCCGCTCAACAGCCCCCTCGTCACCGGCAGCGTCTTTGCTACCGATCCCCTCACGGTAGACAAAGTCACGTTCGCCACTGCCGCTGCCGAAGTCCTCTACAAAGATCAGATGCTATACCTGGACGACATCGCCGCTACGCCCAGTACCGGCGGCTCCCTCACAGGCTCCGGACAAGTTCGGCTAGCTCAAGGCTCACCTTTTAACTTCGACCTCACGGGCCGCAGCCTCCCCGCCCGCGAAATTGCTCAACTCTATGGAGCCAATCCCAACTTCCAAATTGGCCTGGTCTCTGCCGATGTTGCTGTTGTCGGCAATAATGGCAACGTCAATACCAACATTCGATGGAACGCGCCTGCTGCCCAATACCCGGCCTCTGGCCTCATCGACGTTAACGGTCGGACGCTGACCTTTCGCGATACGCTAGCCAAAGTCGGCGGTGGTCTAGTTCGCGGTACTGGCAAACTCGTCAACGACCAATGGAACGCGGACGTTGATCTTGCAGGTGTCAACCTGGGCAGTTTTTCCGACGCCATCAACGGCGATATCAACGGTCAGTTTAAGCTCAGCGGCAGCACTCGAAATAATAGCTTGGAAGCGATCGCCGCCCAAGGAAACATCACCTTCGCCAACGGCCTCGCCTCCTTCAGCTCGCCTAGCAATACCTTCTTCCAAGACTTCACCGATCCGCTCAGCGCCCGATTTGCCTGGAATGGTCAGACTATTAATGTGATTGGTGCTAAGAGCGATCGCCTCACCGCCAGCGGCACCCTTACCCCCAGCTTTGAAAACGGCTTCAGCCTCGAACAGTTCAATCTAGCCCTCAACGCTCAAGACTACGCGCTCTCAGAGCTACCCTTCGAAATCCCCGAGCTAATTGCCCTCGCTGGCCGGGGCAACTTCAACGGCAGAGTCACTGGTAGCCCCAGCGCGCCCAACGTCAGCGGCGATATCCAGCTCGCCAACCTCGTCGTCAACCTGCTCCCCTTCGAGTCCTCTCTCGCGGGCAAGCTCAACTACACCACCGGCGGCGGATTGGGTTTAGATGTCTCCGGTAGCCGCGACAAAATCGCTCTCAACTTAGGGCCTTTCAACGACACCAACGCCATTCCCCCCATCGACTTCGACGTTAACTGGCGCAATGCCTTTGCTACTGGCAGCACCCAGGGAGACATTCTCAATGTTCAAGCCAGCAACTTTCCGCTCGCCGCCCTCAACTTCCCTCCCGACAGCGTCACCAACACCATTGGCCAGATCAAAGGCGCACTCACTGCCGACGTAGCTATTAACCTCAACAGCCAAACCGTTGCGGGCGACTTCAGCGTAGACCAGCTCGGCCTCGGCTACATTGGCATTGGCCGCATCGCCGGACAGTTGCGGTATGCAGATCGCCTCGCGACCCTCACAGGCGGACAGCTACGCCTGAACGAAAACTTTTACGACATCAGCGGCAAAATTTCTTTGGCAGGCCCCGAGCCAACCTACAGCGTCAATGCCACTACCGCCAGCGGCGACGTTCAAAACATCCTCTCTGCCCTCTCCATCTATCGCTTAGAAGACTTCCGTCGGGGGCTTACCCCACCCGACTGGCTCAATGGCGCAGTCTCTCAGTCAACGCTAGACACCGTACTCGCCACTCGCTCAACCGGTGGCATCGAAGCCTCTGTTTTAGACCAGCTACGTCGCCTAGCCGAAATTCAAGACCTCGAAGCCGAAAGAGTGCTGGCTGCCGAAAACGATCCGCTTCCTCCCTTACAAGAACTTAACGGCCCCTTCGCGGGCAACATCCAGCTCAACGGCACCGGCAGCGACTTCAAAGTTGACTTCGACATCGCAGGCAAAAACTGGCAGTGGGGCGACGACTACAGCGCCCAAGACGTTGTAGCCAAAGGTAGCCTTACGCCAAGCGTACTGACCCTAGAACCGGTTCGGCTAGCCTCAACCATCCAGAAGACAGGCGCTGAGAATGCAGCAGGTTCTGCATCTAATCCGCCGGAAAGTTCTGAGCCAATCAATCCTGAAACAGCCGCCATCGAACCTGAAATTGCGGCCGTTACCCTAGCTGGTCAGCTTGTCTTTGGGCGCAACACAGAACTCACCTCAAATCTTCAGGCCAATGCTCAAAACTTAGACGTTGGACTGCTCCGCGATGTTTTTCAAATTCCTGTTGATATTGAGGGATTGGCCAACGCTACGGCTACGCTCGGCGGTACGCTCGCCAACCCACAGCTACGGGGCAATGCAGCGTTAGAGACTGCCACCATCAACGATACACCGATTGAATCGGCGATCGCTCAATTCCTCTACCAAAACGCACGGCTAAACCTCCAAAGCGAGCTAATCGCCACCGCGCCTGATAATCCCCTCACCCTCAAAGCCCAAATTCCCTACGCGTTCAACTTCATGGACGTTAAGCCGCAAACCAACGACATCAACGTCAATATCGACGTGGCAGATGAAGGGCTAGCGCTGTTGAATATTTTCAACGATCAGGTTGCTTGGGAGTCGGGTGAGGGGCAGGTGAGTCTTACCGTAGGCGGCACCCTGTCTAGTCCAGAAATTCAGGGCTTTGCTAGGTTAGAAAACGCCGTTCTTAGCGCCCAGATATTACCTGATTTGCTTACCAATGTGAACGCTAACGCTAAATTTGTGGGCGATCGCATCATCGTCGAAAACCTTCAGGGCAGCTTCAGCGAAGGCAAGCTCACCGCCGCCGGCACCTTCCCCCTGCTCAACCCCATCGCCACGGGTGCTCAAATCGGCACCATCTCACTCCCCGCAAACAACCCCGACACCGCCGAACCCGACACCGCCGAAGTAAATTTTCCCGAAGACTTCAATCCGCTCTTCCCCCAACCGCTTTCCCCCGAGCGTCCCCTCACCTTCAACTTCGAAGACATCGATCTCGATCTTGAAGGACTCTATGCTGGCGGCGTTTACGGTCAGGTCGTAGTCGGCGGCAGCGCCCTACTCAGAGGCCCCCAAATCGGCGGAGAAGTGATCCTCTCGAACGGGCAAATTTTACTCCCAGACGGCAATGGCGCTAGCGAGGCAGAAGTCACCGCCGCCACAGCAGGCACCTCAGCCGGCGCCGTTAATCCCACCAGCACCGGGAATACAGGCGGCATCGTCCCCAACTTTCGCAACCTGCGGCTCACCTTAGGCAACTCCGTTCGCATCACTCAGGGAAACCTGCTTAACTTCGTAGCCGACGGGACGCTGGCACTCAACGGCTCGCCTCAAAACCTCGAACCCGAAGGCACTATCAACCTCCGCTCAGGCCGCGTCAACCTCTATACCACTGTCTTCCGTCTGCGCGGTCGCAACAATACCGCCACCTTCACTCCAGAAACAGGTATCGCCAATCCTTTCTTAGAGGTCTCACTAAGAGCCTCCGTCCCCGAAGTCAACGTCAATGCGGGGCCGGTTGCCACCAATTTCTTCGACAACGGAGAAGTCGCCGACACCACTGGCAGAGGCTTCGACACCACTGGCTCCCTGCGTACCATCCGCGTTCGAGCAGACGTCGTCGGGCCAGCCAACGCTATCTTCGAAAACTTAGAACTCTCCAGCTCTCCAGGTCGCTCAGAAGACGAACTGGTCGCCCTCATCGGCGGTGGCTTCATCAATGCCCTAGAATCCACAGTCGGTAGCCTCTCCGGCGGCAACGGTGGAGACGGCTTCCAGGGTCTGATCAACCTAGTAGGCGGCGCACTGCTCAACAATGTTCAAGATGTCATTGGCAATGCCCTCAGCGTCAGCGAACTACGCCTATTTCCAGTGACCTCAGTCAACCGCTCCGTCGCCAAAAACAACGACGACAACGGCATCGACTTCGGCGCAGAAATCGGCTTCGATGTGACCGATTCCACCACGCTCTCTGTCCTCAAAGTACTCACAGACAACACCAACCCCGAGTTTGGCGTTAACTATCGACTCACCGACGAACTCAACGTCAGAGGCACCACCAACTTTGAGGAGATTAACCAGGTGCTTCTAGAATACGAACTGCGGTTTTAGCGCCTAATCTCAAGCACTGACCCATCCCAAAAACTGTCAAAGAAGTCATCTAACTATCAGTCTCAATTCCCACGGGATTCCCCTCATCGGCTAGAATCATAAGGGAATTTCTCCCAAAAAGAACCCGATATTAAATACCACTGGCTGAAAGAAGTAGGCACTTCTTCTGGCGCTATCTATCGAAAGCCTCATTGAGAGCTAGAAGAAAGCCAACTCAAAGACTAGTCCAAAGACGTTTCTTAAAAAACCCAAACTAACCCGTGCTCAAACGAATCACTGTTTCGCTGCTGCTACTTATAGGGGCATGGAGTCAGGCTAAGCCCGCCGCTGCTCAAGCGTTGCTGCCTTACACGCTGCCATTAGATCAAACGCGATTGCAAGCAGACGGTGAAAGCTTAGCTCAAGATGCCGTACAGCTCGCCCAGTTTCAGCAATACGACGAAGCCCTAGCTCGCGCTCAGCTTGCCGCTCAGCTATTGCCTGGTAATGCAGATGTACTGGCACTCCTCGGTAGCCTCTACTTGCAGTCTTCGAAGCCGCAGCCTGAGCAGGCGATCGCGACGCTAGAGCAGGCTAAAGAACTACAGCCAGACAATGCGCTGGTGATGTTTGCGCTAGGCAGCGCCTACTTTAGTCACCAAGACTATAGCAAGGCCGTCAAATCTATCGAATCCGGTTTAAAAATAGAGCCTGAAAATCCGAATGCGCTGTTTGATTTGGGCAACGCTTATTACAAGCTGAGCCAGTTCGACCGAGCGATCGCCCAATACGAAAAAGCAGTCGCCAAAGAATCTAGCTTCTGGCCCGCTGTTAACAATATTGGCCTGGTTAAATACGAGTCGGGTGATACTGCTGGGGCGATCGCCGAATGGCAAAGAGCCTTAGACCTCGCAGGCGAAGAACAAACTGAACCTCAGCTCGCGATCGCCGTAGCCCAGTTTAGCCAGGGTCAAACGGCGTCTAGTAGTGACGCGGCCATCGTTGCTCTAGAGCGAGACCCCAGCTACGCCGACATCGACTTTCTCAAAGACAATCTGTGGGGCGAAAAGCTCATTACCGCCACAAAGCAGTTCTTTAGCACACCCGAGCTGCAAGAGCTGCTTGTCCAGCTAACGCCTAAAGAAGTAGAGCAGCCATCGCTATAAAAGTAGCAAAGATGGCGACTCCATAACGTTGAAGTCGCCGTCTTTCTCGTGTAAAAGCCTTTTTTTGAGTCAACGTTCGTGGGTAGATGGTTTGAATCACTCCGGCTGAATTTGCGCCACAATATCGTCTACAAACTTCTGGTGATCTACCACGGGCTTAGAAATGTAGCCATCGGCCCCGCTCTGAGTCAAAAACGTCTCGCGATCGCCATCCATTGCATGTGCAGTCACTAAAATCACCGGAATCTCAGACGTTTTCGGGTCAGACTTGAGAATTTGCGTAATCTCAATGCCATCTACCGGCTTTCCCTGATACACGCTATGCGACAGTGAAACATCCATTAAAATAACGTCGGCTTCCTTCTTCTGCGCAATGCTGATAACTTCCTCAACGTTTTCCGTATGTTTTACCGCTAAACCGCCGCGCTTGGTCAAAATCTTTGAGAAGACGCGGGCATTCACCATATCGTCTTCAACAATTAAAACGGTACTCATAATTTTTCTTAGCTTTGAGTGGATGGCCTGAAATTAGGAAGACAAAAAACAAAAACAGATTAGCGATCGCGTCACCTACTGCAATTGTTAGGGTAGAAACACAGCGATAGAATTTTACTCAAATTTTCTGAGTGCAAGGAATGTACCGCTATCAAGGTCAACGCCTAAAAGCATCTTACTCAGTAAAAATAACAGATAGATATCAAGAAATATAAGTAAGAACTACATCCTAGAGTATTGCAGTCTTTCGACGCTTCCGTGTAACGTACACGATTGTTGGGGCTTTACGAGCGCTCAGCACAGCGAATTAACACAGCGTCTCAAAATCTGATGAAGCTTATTCACAGATACTCAACTTTTCTCCCCATCCTCATCCCCAACCACGACAGCTAAATTCAGGTTTCATTCATGGCCAGACTCAAATCTTCCAAAGAACAGATTGTCACCACCGCGCTCCACACCGAGGTGCAGCGATCCTACTTGGAATACGCCATGAGTGTCATCGTCGGGCGAGCGCTCCCCGACATCCGCGACGGCCTCAAACCGGTTCATCGGCGTATCCTCTACGCCATGCACGAGCTGGGCCTCGTCCCAGACCGTCCTTTTCGCAAATGCGCCCGCGTGGTCGGCGACGTGCTGGGTAAATACCATCCCCATGGCGATCAGGCAGTGTACGACGCGCTTGCACGTATGGTGCAAGACTTCTCCAGCCGCTACCCGCTGCTCGCAGGTCACGGCAACTTCGGCTCTGTAGACAACGACCCGCCAGCGGCCATGCGCTACACCGAAACGCGCCTCTCCGAGATTGGCCACAGCGCCCTTTTAAGCGAAGTCGGCGAGGCGACTGTAGATTTTGCCGATAACTTCGACAGCTCGCAGCAAGAACCCATCGTCCTGCCCGCGCAGCTCCCCAACATTCTGCTCAACGGTAGCTCTGGTATCGCTGTGGGCATGGCGACCAACATTCCGCCTCATAATCTCGGTGAAGTTGTAGATGGCCTGATCGCCCTGATCGACCGCCCCAACCTCTCTAACGACAAACTATTCGATCTCATCCCTGGCCCCGACTTTCCCACCGGCGCTGAGATTACCGGCACTAAAGGCATTCACGATGCCTATCGCACCGGACGCGGCAGTATTCCTATTCGCGGGGTAGCCAGCTTCGAAGAAATTCATCCTGGTAAAGGCAAGCGATCGCGCCAAGCCATCATCATCACCGAATTGCCCTATCAGGTCAACAAAGCAAGCTGGATCACCAAAATCGCCAGCCTCGTCAATCAGGGCCGCATCGAAAACATTTCAGATATTCGCGACGAAAGCGACAGAGACGGAATGCGCGTCGTCATCGAACTCAAGCGCGAAGCCCAGCCGCACCTCATCCTTAACGACCTCTATCAGATGACGCCGCTGCAAACCAACTTCGGCGCACTCATGCTCGCCATCGAAGACGGTCAGCCCCGGCAGTTCTCTTTGCGCGAAATCCTAGAAGCCTTCCTCAACTTCCGTGAAGAAACGCTGGTTCGCCAGTACAGCCACGAACTAGAGAAAAAACGCGATCGCGCCCACATCGTAGACGGCCTCATCATCGCCCTCAACAGCCTAGATCCCGTCATCAAAATCATCCGTAACGCTCCCGACGGCACCACCGCCAAAATCAGCCTGCAAGAGCGCTTCAGTCTCTCCGAACGCCAGTCAGACAGCATCCTCGCCATGCCCCTCCGCCGACTCACCGGTCTAGAACAGCAAAAACTGCGAGACGAAGCCGAAGAACTCACCCAGCGCATTGATGAACTTCAAACCCTGGTCGAAGACCGCTCCATCCTGATGAAATCGCTCAAAAAGGAGCTGCGCGCCCTCAAAAAGAAATTCAACGACCCCCGCCGCACCCGCATCCTCACCTCCGCCGAGCGCCATAAAGAGCAGCAAATTCTCGAAGAAATCGTAGCCGAAGAAAGCGAAACTCAATTCGTTGTCGAGTTCACCCGCAAAGGTTACATCCGCCGCTCTTCACCCAAAGTTTACTCGCGCCGCATTGCCAAAGAAGACCACCCAGACAAGCAATTTGAAGACTTTGACGATGTCGTTATTCAAACCGACGTGACTAATCCCACGCAAGAAATTCTCGTTCTCACCCGCGACGGCAAAGCCTACACCATCAACGTCAGCGACATTCCCGTAGACCAAAGGCAAAACAAAGGCATTCCGCTCATCAGCCTGCTTCCCCCCGCCGTGGCTAGCGAACCAGACAGCGTCGTCACCCACATTGTGATGGGCGCAGAGCGCTTGGCTCAACAGCTCATCGTTATCTCTAGCAAAGGCAAAATTAAGCGCCTCCCAGCCGAAGAACTCACTCATATTTCAGGGCGCGGCCTCACCGTGCTCAAGCTTAAAGATGGCGATACCTTGCAGTATGCGTTTACCGCCGAGATTGGCAGCGATTTGGTGCTCGCTTCCTCCGGGGGACGCCTCCTGCGCTTTCAGGTCAACGACGAACAGCTTCCAGAGATGAGCCGCGCGGCTCAAGGCTCTCAGGCCATTCGCCTACCCAAAAGCGAAACCCTAGTGGGCTGCGTTGCCGTTCGATCTAAAGATTCACTGCTGCTTGTATCTACCAAGGGCTACGCCAAACGCATTCTGGCCAGCAACTTCCGCGCGTCCAATCGCGGCGGCATCGGCTCTCAATCTTTTAAGTTCAGCTTGAAAAACGACTCGCTAACCTCGATGATATTGGCAGTTCCCAAAATGGACTTCAACGTCATTACCGATCAAGATCGTCAGGCTAGACGGTCTATCGACGACGTACCCTTGCAGGGCAGAAGCCAGCCGTGCGATCGCCTATTCACCACCACCCACAGCGAAATCATCATCGAAACCCTCATCACCGATCTCCCACCAGACACCCTCGAAGAATAAGCGGCCCCAGTTCATACGAGTAGGTTTCTTACCCGCTTTTCTGTCCGAATGCTCCCTCTCTCCTCCTCAGCATCGCCTTGGCAAAAGTCGTCCTAGAAAATATCTACAAAACCTTCTCAGGCGGTTCCTCCCAAAAGAACATTCGCTCTAGCCCAACAGCGTCAGCTCAAAATTCTAAAGCAACGCCTACAAATTTAGCTAAACCCTCAGCCCATCCTAATCGCCCTGTCCTTAACGACATCAATCTCACGGTTGAAGACGGCGAGTTTATGGTGCTAGTTGGCCCTTCTGGCTGTGGTAAGAGCACACTGCTCCGGCTGATTTCTGGCCTGGAAACGATCACGGGCGGTAATGTTTGGGTGGGCGATCGCAAAGTCAACACCCTCCCCCCCAAACAGCGCGACATCGCCATGGTGTTCCAAAGCTACGCTCTCTACCCTCACCTCAGCGTCTACGACAATCTCGCCTTTGGGCTGAGACGCGCCCCCGATCAAACACGCACTCAGAAAGACTTTGTTGCTAACGCTTTTGCAAATACGCTCGCCAGTCTAATTCGTCCGTTACCAGGCTCACTTCAGTATCAGTCCAAGGCTGAGAGGGCGATCGCCCAGCGCATTCAAAGCATCGCCCAAATGCTACAAATCGAAGATCTTCTGACCCGCTTACCCAAACAGCTCTCCGGCGGACAAAAGCAGCGCGTCGCCCTCGGCAGAGCCATGGCCCGCAGCCCTCAAGTCTTCCTGATGGACGAACCTCTCTCCAACCTCGATGCCAAGCTGCGCACCGAAACCCGTACCCAAATTGTCGGCCTTCAGCGGCAGCTCGCCACCACCACTATCTACGTCACCCACGATCAAACCGAAGCTATGACCATGGGCGATCGCATTGCCGTTATGAATCAGGGAAAAATCCAGCAAATCGCCGCCCCGTTAGATCTTTACCGTCAGCCCGCCAACCGTTTCGTCGCCGCGTTCATTGGTTCACCCCCCATGAACTTTCTCACCGTCAGCGTTAAGGGCACGCAGCTTGTTCATCCTGCTTTTACGGTGCCGCTTTCAGTCGCATGGGAGCAGGCGATCGCCCCCTACAAAGACCACCTCATCACCCTTGGCATTCGCCCAGAGCACATAGAACTCGGCCAACAACCCGGCTCCATTCCCGTCACTGTTACCCAAGTTGAAGCACTCGGTAGCGAAACCTTCGTCCTCGCTCAACTCCCTAACAGCGATCGCACGGTAACAGCAACCCAAATCCAAATTCGCATTCCTGCTGACCGCCCCGTACATCCCGGCAGCATCCTACAAGTCAACTTCTCACTCACTAAAATCCATCTCTTTGACAGCACCACAGAAGACTCTATCCGCCCCCTTTAAAGCAGGCGATAGCAATCATCTCATCATGCTTACTGCCCAAAGAAAATCCCTTCTGGCAGGGTGACGCGCAGCGACGGGATGGGTTCATCGACCTGTGCTGTACACCAAAACCCTCTAAAGCTCGTCCTCATCCACCATATTCGGACTAATCAACGTAATATCAAACTCATCGGGAGCCGCACCCGTAAACGTATCGCGCGCTAGCTGATAAAAAATTGCGCGAGCCTGCGGCCCAAACACAATTTCATCCTCATTGCTCAGATCGTGCGCCTGCACCTTCCGGCCATTAATCATCATGCCGTTCGCACTCGGCTTTCCCTTCAAATTACCATCCACAATCCGGTAATAATCCGTCTCATTATCTTTCGGCAACTGCACCAAAGTCGCATGATGACGCGATACAAACTGCGACGCCAATCGAATATCGCACTTCGGATCTCGGCCAATCGAATATACCGAGCTATCCAGCGCAATCTCCCGGCGTCCCTGGCTATCTTCCACAATCAAGATACTAGTCAGCTTAGAATCCGAAGACATATCTAGCGCCACATAAAACAAGCAAAGCAAGCAAACACAATCATACTAGATGACCATCCCCCACCCAAGCAAAAAGAGGCCACCTGAAAAAGGCAACCTCTTCGACGGCTACGCAAACGCTTAAGCCAGCAGCTCATTAAAACCAAACGAGCAAAACCTACCGAACTGAGTCAATAAAACCAACTACGCCGCAGAGCCAGCAGGCACCTTAGCCTTGGTTGTTAGAGATTCATAAGTCGCTCTCATTTTCAAACCAACTAGCACCTGAAACAAACCACTACCATTCTTAGACCCCGGATACTCTCGGTGCTTTAGCAATAGCTCAGTCATCTCGCCGTAGTTCTTGGTCGAGATATTGCTCAAATGGCTCTCAATGTAGATCACCTCTTCCAAGCGATCAAACTCACCGTCTAGCTCCAGCACAGAGACTTCATTCCCAAAGTAGCTATCAGGCCCGTAGTGCATACGCAAGCCAGGATAGGAGCAGGTCAGTTTACGGCCACAAGGCGTCCAGTCAATCGTCGAACCCTGGTCGAACAAATAAACTGGATCGAAGCCCTCAACATCCTCACGCTGAATCAATCGAACGCGTAAGATTTTGTTTTCCTTATCATCAGGAATCAGCTCAGTCGGCAAAATCTGAATCACCACATCGGCATACTGCTTTTGTATATCTACATAAGCCTCAAAATCAGGCTTACGCGCATTGATAGCCATCAGCACGTCGTCATACGTATGGCCCCGCTCAGCCATATCTCGCTGAATTTTCCAATTAATCTTGACTTCGTCACTAATATCTAGATAAACGCTAAAGTCCAGCAGACTGCGCACTCGTTCGTCATACAGCGGATGCAGACCCTCAATTACGACAATCTTATTTGGCTCTACCTTCTCCGGCGGATCTAGCTCACCCGTTTCATGATTATAGATAGGCTTATCAATCGCGTTGCCTTCCTTTAGCGCCTTAATCTGCTCATACATCAGATCAAAATTGTTCGCCTTCGGGTTCAGCGCCGTCACCTTCTGCTCTTTACGTTGCTTACGATCCAGGCTGTGATAGTCATCCAAACAGATAACCGTCATAAACTGCTCGCCAAAAAGGTCACTCAAGCGACGTAAGAAGGTGGACTTGCCGCAGCCTGAGTCCCCAGCTACACCGATTAAAACTACCTGGTTTTCATTACTGGCCATAGGATCCTTCTACCACAAAGTCAAAATTATTTTTAAAGAGTTCAACAGGCTGACACCGCAATCCACATCAACTCACCCAACCGACAAATCAAACGCCGATATGTCAATAGATCTATGGTCAAGATCTATAGTCAATATTATCAGACACTAGGACACCCAAACAAGCCGCCCATTCGGTAGATAGAGACCTTAGGATGAGCAAAGTTTTTTGCCGCAAGCGCTATCTTCGACAACAACGAGCGCTATCCTCGCTAACAGGATGGAATCCAATAGCTCCAGATGATAATCTAAAAGCTCATAGAGAACCATAAAAGCCACCCCAAGGCCCTACTAAGGATGTACAACTCCAGCACCAGCACCAGTGCCGCTAATAGCAGACTCTACGTTTACGAAGTGGAAGGTTTAGGTCAAAACGGTAAAGCTAGCGACAGCGCGCCTGTTCGTCACAGTGGTACGGTTTTGATCACAGTGCCCTACGGCCGCATGAATCAAGAATCCCAGCGGATCTTGAAGTTAGGCGGCAAAATAGTCAGCATTCGTCCAGCTAACGCAGCAGCCAGCAAAGATCAGTCCAACGGGGGCGTAGCCAATGCCGCTGCCAGCGATCAAACAGCTCCCGGCAAATCTACGAAAAAGTCTATGACTCAAGCCAAAGCAAAAGACAAGAAGAAAGTTCCCGTTAATATCTATCGGCCTAAAGAACCCTATCTAGGAGCCTGTCTTTCTAACGATGAACTCGTCGCGGAAAACGGCATCGGTACGGTTAAGCATCTTAAGTTCGACCTTTCCGAAGGCGATCTGCACTATTTGGAAGGCCAAAGCATCGGCATTATCCCCGATGGCGAAGACGAAAACGGCAAGCCCCACAAAATTCGGCTTTACTCCATTGCCTCTACTCAACATGGCGACGACGTAGACGATAAAAGCGTCTCTCTGTGCGTCCGCCAGCTAGAGTACAAAGATCCCGAAAGCGGCGAAGCCGTCAAAGGCGTTTGTTCTACCTTTCTTTGCAACTTAGACGTCGGCCAAAAAGTAAAAATTACTGGCCCCGTCGGTAAAGAGATGCTGCTCGCTGACGATCCCAATGCCAATATCGTCATGATGGGGACAGGCACAGGCATTGCGCCCTTCCGGGCCTACCTCTGGCGTATGTTCAAAGACAAAGAGCGCGAAGCTAACCCTGACTACTCGTTCAACGGCAAAGCTTGGCTGATCTTCGGCATTCCCAAAACCGAAAACATCCTCTACAAAGAAGAACTAGAGGAAATGCAGTCGAAGTACCCAGACAACTTCGAGCTAACCTACGCCATCAGCCGCGAGCAGAAAAACTCGGAAGGCGGTCGCATGTACATTCAGCACCGCGTTGCCGAGAATGCCGAACGCCTCTGGAAGATGGTGCAGCAGGACAACACCTACGTCTATATCTGTGGCCTTAAAGGTATGGAAGACGGTATTGATGAAGCCATGGCTGCTGAATCAGCAAAAGCCGGTGTTGACTGGAATGAATACCGCCGTACGCTCAAAAAAGCACATCGCTGGAATGTAGAAACTTACTAGATCTGGTCATCTATTAAGCCCATACTCATCACTCACAGTTGATGAATCAGTTGATGAATCCTTAAGGAGGGGCACTCACCAGAGCGTCCCTCCTTTACAATTGGGGGGTTGTTTTCATCAGGTTATAGGACATTGGATTTAACGGCGGCGCTAAAAGTAGGAATATTGGGCCTGGGCACGGTAGGTACGGGCGTTGCCAAAATTCTTTTGGACACAGAGGGCCGTCATCCGTTGCTCAAAGAGATTGAGATTGTGCAGGTGGGGGTGCGATCGCAAAAACCTCGCAACATCAGCCTTCCCACCCACCTATACACCACCGATCTCCCGAGCATCGTCACCAACCCCGACATCGACATTATCATCGAAGTCATCGGTGGGTTAGAACCCGCTCGTACGCTTATTCTCCAAGCTATTGACAGCGGCAAACACGTCATCACTGCCAACAAAGCCGTCATCTCTCGCTACGGCGAAGAAATTTACGAAGCCGCTAACGCTAAAGGCGTCTACGTGATGACCGAAGCCGCAGTCGGCGGCGGTATTCCTATTATCACCCCGCTCAAACAGGCTCTCAGCGTCAACCGCATTCAAGCCGTTATGGGTATTATCAACGGCACCACCAACTACATCCTCACTCGGATGCAAACCGAGGGCGGCGACTTCGAGCCGATTCTTGCAGACGCCCAAGCTCTAGGTTACGCCGAGGCCGATCCCACCGCTGATGTAGACGGGTTAGACGCCGCCGATAAAATTGCCATTCTCGCGGCCCTGGCCTTCGGCGGACGCATCGACCGCGAAAAAATTTACTGCGAAGGCATCCGCAACGTCAGCGCTGCCGACATCACCTACGCCGAAAATTTGGGCTTTGTGATTAAGTTGCTGGCGATCGCCAAACTCCCCAACGAAGACAACGCTGGCCGCATTCAGGCGCGAGTCCATCCCACTCTCGTCCCCATCGACCATCCCCTTGCCAACGTCAATGGCGTTAATAACGCCGTCTTAGTAGAAGGCGACCCCATCGGCCAAGTTATGTTCTACGGCCCCGGAGCGGGAGAAGGCCCCACCGCTAGCGCCGTCGTTTCAGACCTGCTCAGCATTGCCGCAACGCTAGCCAACGGCCAAACACTTAATCCCTTACTTGCCTGCTCTCACAGTCACAGATTAGACATCGTCCCCAATAACGAAGTCGTCACCCGTCTCTATGTCCGCCTTTTAGTCAAAGACACTCCTGGCGTAATCGGCAAACTCGGCACCTGCTTCGGCAACCACAGCGTCAGCCTAGAATCTATCGTCCAAATCGGCATCCAAAACGGCTTGGTAGAGCTAGTCGTCGTCACCCACGAAGTCCAAGAGGGAGCCTTTCAGAAAGCGCTTGCCGAAATCCGCCAGTTCCCGGAAGTTCAAGACATTCCCAGCCTGCTCCACGTTCTGTAAATGACAAAGCACTCCATCGCTGGCGAAGATCTCTACCAATGGAAAAACTGGGCAGTGCAGCTCGCAAAAGAAAACAACGTTGACGCGAGTGAGATAGATTGGCTGCTTCAAGGACTCACCTCTTTGAGCAGCTTATCGCTTAGGTTAGGAGACTACCGAGATCAAAAAATAATCTCCTCTAAGGTCTCTATCACAACGCTCGAAGAGAAATGGCATCAGCGCATAAACAACCGCGTCCCGGTGCAATATCTCGTAGGCGACACCCCTTGGCGAAACTTTTCGCTAACCGTAACGCCAGATGTTCTTATTCCGCGCCCAGAAACAGAACTCATCATAGATATTGTTAAAGAGATGATCGAGCAAAGTCCTATTAGAGATAGATTGATAGAAGGGCAGTGGGCTGATTTAGGGACTGGGAGTGGCGCGATCACCCTAGCCCTAGCCCACCAGTTTCCCCAGGCCACCATCCACGCAGTTGATATCAGTGACAAAGCAATTGCGATCGCTCAACTCAACGCCCAGCAAAACAACCTCGCCAACCGCATCCAATTTCACCAAGGCAGTTGGCTCGATCCGTTGTCCATCTTAAAAGGCCAGCTTGCCGCCATCATCTCGAACCCGCCCTATATCCCTACTCAAACCGTCCTCACCCTTCAGCCAGAAGTCGAAAAACACGAACCTCACCTAGCCTTAGATGGTGGAACAGATGGACTAGACAGCATTCGACAGATTATCACCCAAGGAGCGCTCTACTTACAACCTAACGGCCTTTGGCTAATAGAACTCATGGCTGGACAAGCCCGAGCCGTCAAAACCTTACTCATAAACCAAAATAGCTATGCCAACATCCAAATCCATCAAGACCTATCCGGTATCCAAAGATTCGTCTCCGCCCGCAAAGCCCTATAATTCGTGAACCCTCACCTCTCTAAAGAAATATGGAAAGCACAGCTTCATTCGATTGGATTTTAGGATTGATTGCGATCGCCATCCTCCTCGGCGGCCTCTTTCTCCTCTTCGACGGCATCAACGGTGGCATTGACTGAACGAAACTAGGCTTTCTCGTTTATTTAGCAGCTTGAATGATGACTTTAGTGGCAATACTTTCCGTTTTCTGGAACAGCTTGCTCTTTAGCAATCCGAGTCGCGCCCACTAGCGTTGAAACGACTACACAGCGTTTAATATCTGGGAAACGCTCGTTTGATAGCGTTGCCCGTCCAAGTCGATAGCGAACATTGCCTTTTTCATCAAACTGAACGTAATAAACGTCACCTGTTGTTGCTAAATTAGTCTCCCCATCAAGACGTATTGATGGACTAAGTGGCTCCCAGCCAGCCAAGCTCGGTAACAAAGTCGATGGATGTACCGCCATTTCTACTTTTCCTGAAGTCTCTCGAACACTGAATTGCCAAGAAATACTTTCTTGCTGAGACTTGGCTTGAGCCTGTTGTATGCCCTGCCGAAGCTTCCCCCGTGCCATTGTCGTACGGTGCCCTGCCAAAAACCTCAGCCATCCGGGAACAACAATAGCAGCCACAATTCCGACGATGACAACAACAACCATTAGCTCTATCAGAGTAAAGCCGCGTTGATAGTTATTATTACTTTGCTTCATTTTTTAAAGCGTATGAAGATAGAAAGCGATTACGGTGGTGCATAAGAGAAAACACTTTCGATAGTTTAGGAGCAAAGATCTAAAGTCCTAAATTTGGATTATTGCAAGTAGATTCTTTAGCTTCGATGATGCTACCTAAAGGACTATTTACTATTAAACATTTTTGACCATTACTGTTGTTATTAGCAGTAATTTTGATAACAAAAGGAATATTATTTTCAGCAACTCTACCCTTGTAGTCAAAGGTTAGAGGGCTAGTGGAAGCCATCGAACCAATAAACGACGCAATTTGGATGTTCTGAGTTTTTGAACCCAAGGTGACAGCAGGATAAAGACTTCCAGCAGTTGATAGCGCAGCAACTGGGCCATTTGCCGTAGAACTCAAAACAACACTGTAAGGCATAGATTTTTGCTGAGCTTTCGTTTGCGCATCTTTCAAGACAGCTTTTAGCTCCGAGCGAACAGTTGTTACCCGTTGCCGATTAAGATAGCTCAACCAACCAGGTGCTGCAATGCTGCCCAGTATACCGACAATTACGACGACGACTAACAGCTCAATAAGGGTAAACCCAGAACTCTGTAAAGAGGACTGAGATTTTTCAATTTTCATGATCAATGTCCTGAAAAAATCTTTAGTTCGTTGGGGTTTTATCTATCACGCCGCGCATTAAAACTCTTGTTTCTAATGTGGGCAGTGAACTATCGTTACCTGTCCTAATTCCAATAGAACCGCCTGCGCCGTCTATACTCCCTCTTAAAAAGAGATAGGCATCTTGGTTGCCATTGCCACTCGCATCTGCGATGGTAGGAGAAGGATCTCGAACACAGCCAAAGAAGCTTGTAGCAGGAGTCGCAGTTGTTGCCGCAGTACTGGGAACAAGCTTGTAGTTAGCGCCTAGCGTGCTGCACGGCGGAGAATCGCTTAGCGGTGACTTGGTATACGGCGTAGAAGGAGCATCAACAAAATCGACAAGTACGTTTTTGGTTCCGTCTGTGGATGCACCTAATCGAGTCCATCCCGAAAAAGAAACATCGGTAGACGCTGGATCCTGATAACCGGAGGTAAGCGCCAAGGTAGTCATATTACTGTATTTATCTAATTCGTATCTGATAATTCTTGATCTACCCAGCCAGTTAGGGTTACTGTCTCTGGTCTTTTGAAAGTAAATAACTAAACTATAGGACGACCGCCTAATTCTAAGAACATCACACTCATCTTTCTTTATTGGGTCTGCGATCAAAGTGCAGACTGGTATATTGCTAACCGGATCAGGCCGCCAAAAGGCCAAAATTGGGACACTTCTCGCCGGACTATCAGATAGCTGTGTAGCCACTGTTGTAGGGTCGTCATAGATATAAACAGCTTCTCTAATATCGTCAGTAATGTAGTTGAGTGCTCTTTGCATATCTCGCTGGGTTTGGTCGAGTATCGACTCACGGCGATCAATTTGGAGGAGTTCAACAATTACATACAGCAAGCCAGAGACCACTATGCCAGCGACTATCATCGCGACTAATAGCTCTAACAGCGTAAATCCAGAAATTCCCAAGCGTTTGGACTTGAAGAGCATTCGGTGTAGATGATTTTTGAGGGTAGGCAACGCCATATCGTTGTTTTGGTAGGAGAGGTGCTAAGGATCAAGCAAGAGGTGAAAGATTGAGAAGAGAGGTTAAGGGGCAAGTAAAAAGATTCCTAAAAAATTAAAGACAGTCTTCTATACCAGCCGTTGAATCAGTCGGTTTCGATACATATTTCCAGTATTCACAAAGTGCGCCATCTTTATCACCTTTAAAGATACTGGTATAAATGACGGCCAAAGGACGACTTCCCCGTTGTCCATCGCCGCTGGTAAAGTTCAATCTGGCAGTAGAGTCTGCTCGCAGAGCAATTCCTTGTGCCTGGGCGCGTTGTACAGCTGCTAAATCGTAAACTCTTACGCCTAGCTCAAACGCTGCTTTTGTCGGTGAGGAACTAGACCCTTGCGTACGAAAAATTTGAGCAGCAAATTCATATTCGGCATCATCGTCAATGTTTATTAGCTTAGCGACGTCCGTCGTCATGGTGCTGTCTAACGATACTGCGGTTGAATTAGGTGCTGGAGTAGCCGTAATAGCTGTGCTTGTCACAGGATAGGTAGCTATTAAGGACGCATAGCTACCTCGCTCTATGCTAAGACGAACCTGATCCACTTCGGCTTTAGCCACTTGCAGTGCCTGCTCAGCCCGCTGACTTTGAACCCGAGTTGCCATAGAAAACACCATGACAGGTGCCATTACCCCGGTTGTGACTCCGATCATCGCGATCGCCACCAAACACTCAATCAGCGTTAATCCATCCGCATTTGCTGTACGGCCTACCTGGGATATGAAAGATTTTTGGTAACGATTCATCTGCTCTTTCTCACATTGTGGAATTAGGTCAAGCACTAAACAGGTAACAGGTTTAAGCTTGGGTTTTAGGGTAAAGACGGTGGGCATGTGGCGGTTGGATCAACTCGAGCACCGTTGAAGGTTACACAGCGAAGATTCCTCACGTATTGATCATCGACGGGTAGTTCACGGTAAAACTCACTGCGTGGACGATCTATCGTGACAAAGCGACGGGCAATTGGGCCAGCCGGGGCATATTGCAGGCCCACATCGTATCCCCAAATTCGGTTGGGTGCACCATAAAAACGCGTTCTAAAAAAGTCGACCACTGGATCCGAACCCGGCTCCCAAGCATCTTGATCAAAGGGTGCTGTTGCGGATGTACTAAAGTTCAGTTGGAAGAATCCACCTGAAATATGTAGATCCACAGCCTGCCAATGCTCTAAAAACCTCGGGAAATTATGCATTCCGCCGTAGGTTTGTCCGGCCTGCGAAGGCACAATGCCACTGATAAAGACGGCATTCACAATCGTACGACTCGCAATCTGCATATCTCCCCCTCGCTTGTCATTGAACTCAGCATCGGTATTTGCAAATCTGACGAACAGATTATCAGCAACTGCCGAGCCGGATGCTTGGACGACGCCACCGTTCCGGTTTATCAGTATGGGCGTTGTTCCTGTTGTTGTTGTATCGCTAGGATTGACATGTCGCCAGAAGTTACGCGCTACGGCACCGTTATCAAAAAGGCGGTTTTGGTTTTGATAGGAACTACGGCCCGATCCATTTGGACTTTGATTGCGTGATAGCGTAAATCCATCTTCAATGTTGCCATCGACAAAGGTTCTTGATAGAACGCCCACAGCATCTCCTACGACTTCGACTGGTCGCCATTGATCGTTGGCAGGTTTGGCAAAATTTGTATCGTTGCGGTTGGCTTTTAGGCGATCACCATAAAAGTCCATATTAACGCCGCCACCGCCTGCGTCTTGGGTTTTGTCAGCGCAAGCATTGGAGATCAGCCTATCGGTAAATTCTTCAATCAAATTAGTGCAAGGGTTAGCTGCGGTTGGATCGAAGGTGCTGCCGTAGGATTGGTGCAGATTAAAGTCTCCTTTAATGTAAACCACGTTGTCGGAAACAAATGTCATTCCTGACTGTACGACTGGTGAAACATTTGATCGATTTAAAGTAGCACCATTAATTAGTCTAAAGCCATGGGGACGACGACCGGGATCGGGATAGAAATCGATGGGTTTTGTACTAATTTTCGTAGCAGCTATTAGAGGGGGATCTTGCAAAAATGGAGACGCAGTGACCGCCTTCAAACGACAGTTTCTATTGTTGCCGGTGACTCGAAATCCGCTACCGCTAGCGTTTGTGTAGACTTCATTCCACTCGTCACAGTTTGTCCAGTTAGTACTGCTATCTTTTGGCCTGACGATAGAGTCTTCTCGAACGGCATCTTCTCGGAAGGCGTAGACAATTCCATCTGTCTTGGCAATGAAGCATTCACCCGTAGTTGTGCAGCTAGCCGTAGGTGTAGCAACCTGATAAAGAGAGAGTTTTCCAATATCGAGATCCAACATCCGTACGCTCATCATTTCACGACCGTCGTACATGGCTTTATCTAGCAAAGCAACGTCACGACCAGCGCTTCCCATAGTAATTGTAAAAGGCTGAGTATTTGGGTTCGTCAGCACGTCTCTAGCGGCAGTAGTCGGCAGTGACCAACCGGTGAAATCGATAGCACGCGGCGCAAATGCTGTACTCAACGCTAAAACGTCAGCATCTAAAACAGGATAATAGTTACTTTTGCTACCGTTGGTATTTTGAGTCGCAATGTAAGCGTCAGCGATGTATTCTTCAGTGGCGGGCTGAGTGTGATTAACATAGATATTAGCTGTGCTGGAATCATCATTACCACGATGGTCATGTGGAAAGTAAGGAAAGAGATAATAGAGCGAAGGGTATTTTACGTCCCTGCTGACAGATTGGCATAAGGACATTGCCAATGCGATCTTGCGGCTAAGTTCGGGCGTAGTCGAAAAAATATCTGGGTCACAGCTAGAAAATACTTGAGCGCCCAAATAAGCCGGTCCAATAAGGCCACTATCAGTATCCCAAACCGTATTGCTTGCAGAGGGTACAACAGGTACTCCACCCGTTCTAAACCCAAGTAAACGATCCCGCTGAAACTGGGAGCCACGTTTTAGTATTGCAGATGCCTCTGTATATTTGTTGGCAACTGAAGCACCCAATCCGTTCTTGTTTAAAATGGTTCTGTAAAAGTCTTCTGCTGTAAACTGAGCGTAATAGTCTGCTGCATCACAGGTACGATCATAAGTGCTGAGAGAGTCAGATGTGCACCCACTTCTAGGATTTGCACCACTTAAAGAATTATCTTTAGTATCTACCCAGTTTCCACTGCCGAAGCCAATTCGCCCCTTTGCGCCACTCTTGATAACGAGCTGGCCATCGCTACCCATCTCACCGATAAAAGCATCAATGTCTTTATTCGCGCCGCCGCCACCATCGCCATCAACAAGATTCTCCATATGGACGCCTAGTGCATTTACTGAGTCCAGATCAAAGATTCCTAACTGGATTTCGTTGTATAAGTCATACGACAGCATCCCGACAGTACAAGCAGCTGAATGTAGGGTTGATTTATCGGCAGGGCTCAAGCTCGCATAAGCTGTTCCTGAGGCAAGGATGCGGCGTAGCCGAGAAAAATCGCCCCAAGCCGCCATATTAGGTGCCGGATGAACGTTGCCATCTTGAGTGGGTACGAATGAGGGTGCTCCACCGAGCGGATCTCCGGCAAAGTTGCCGAGGTTTCTTAGCACTTTTCCTAAAGGTGCAGTAGAAGCAATTGCTGCGGCGAAAGCTGTATCCGTTGTGTAGGGAAAAGCAAACTCCCACCCGTTCGTACCAACACCGTTAAAGAAGTCTGCATTGAGTTTTTGGGTTCCATTGACAGCTATTGTGTTGAACGTGCGGCTATTAACAATGGCAGTTGCAGTACCCGGATGAGCCGTAGAAGCGATACAAGCTCGTGGAAACTGACCACTGTTAGAACCATAATGATAAACCACCATGCCTTGCACAGCCGCTAAGTTATCGTATAGAGATCTTCTTTGTCGAGCTTCAGCAGAAGCATCGGTATTAGGTGGATACAGCGGATCTCTATTATTAGCCGTTGATTCAGAAACGCCCTTCCAGCCGAATGTGTTGCCCAGTTCCAATCGCTGTCCAACAATAATCCTTAATCCTTGGCCAATTGCCCGACGCTCCCAGTACCCGTCTAAACCGTAAATACCCTTAGTAGCGTCTAACGCTGTCAAAGAGTTGTCACTGGTAATGGGAGACCCCACAGAGGAACCTGCCGGAATACTACGGCTTTTGTCGTAGGCAGCCTTGGGGCCATAACGATCATCCGCTCTATAGGTATCATCTAAATAAGGCGTTGCAGAAGGGCTGTTGTAAATTCTTCCCTTACTGGCAAACGACTTGGGTTCGGTATCCCAACTGCTGTCGTGTGTCCAGCCACTATCACTACGATGCTTTAATTTATTTTTGGTAAACAGTTCAATAGGATCTAATAAAATACCTCTTAGATCTTGCTGAGTCGCAGTGACCGAATCATTATCAGTCCCAATTCTGGTGTCGTTGCCAGTATCAGGCTTTTGACCATCATTGGTGAAAGTATGAAAACGAGGCGTATCGTTGCCATTATCTGTTGAGAGTCCCTCAAAGTCGTTTGTACCACTTTTAGCCGATAGCACTTCACCGTTATAGGTGCCATTAGCATCAGTAACGGTGGCTAAGGTGATTTCTCCAGCCTCTTTGGAATACACGCAAGAATTGTGGGAAGTTAGCATCCGGGCCTGGTATCTATCTCGAATCAACAGGTTACCTTCTGTATGCATCGCCCCATTCCAGAAGAAGGCCCTGTTAGCACCTGGAAAGAGTTCTAGATCATACTTAAACCAGGCCCCCCACTTATTCCCTCGGCTGGCTTGGCGAACCTGCTGAAACTCTAATGCAGTCGCCGTACGGTTGGCATTGTTACGATTCGCGACAAAGGCTGTCACCTGAAAATTCTTTTGCAATAAAGCTGGACTCACAACTTGCCATCCGGCCTCCGGTGCTCGCGGTGAGCCACACCCTGCTTGAGCCTCGCTGGTATTGATAGGGCCATTGCGAGTAACTAAGCTGTTAGCTTTTGCTTGGGTCAATTCGTCAGTGATACTGACAGTACCGTTGGCATCATCCATTAAAATCGAATAAGTGACCAGTTCACCGGGGTCAACGGTTCCATTGCCATCAATATCGGATGGAAAAACCCAGGCATTGTCATCACCGCCACCATTAATATCAACCCTCGTTTCGTCAGGAAACTTGTAAGGATCGTTAGCGGTAATGCGCGGAATGCCATTGGTGTTGTTATTGAGCATCATGCTAGCAATTACATCGCTTGAGGGTACGCCCCCTGGAAAGCGAGAGTCTTTCGAAAACAAGTACTCTAACTTGGCCTTAGCCCTATCGATGGCAGGAGCCGCTGCACTATCAACAACTTGCTGCTCGCGTAGAGCAATTACACTAGCTGAACGGCTAAAGGTTCTAAAGCTCATCGCGCCCACAGTTAGCGTAAGTACTAGAAGCAGTAGAGCCGCTGTTGGTAAAACAAATCCTGCCTGACTTGGTTTGTTAGCAAGAAACAGACTTCTCAAAAGACCGCTCATAAATCGGCGACTGAGCCGCTGAAAGTCTGAGCGAGGTTTTCTGTTTCTTCCGTGACTCTGCTTGTCGGCTGACATAGCTGGCTTCCTAATCTGAGGGTGAGATGCAAAGGAGCTGGAGCGCGTGAGGCTTGGGAGAGTTGTATAAAACCTGCCAAGTCCAGTCGGTGATGACGGCTTCCGGATAGTTTTTGCACTATTATCTGTCCAGATTACCCACTTGTAGAAAGCAGACCACCCGTAGGGATACGTATCCGAGAGGTCTGGGAAGGTAAATGATGTATCACGCACAGCAAAAAGCCCTCCGCGAATCGCGAAAGGCTTTAAGAACGTATGAGATTTTTTGAGAAGAGGTTCTGCTTAATACTTATTTAAATCAAGCCCAGCTTCACGCGCCATTGCTTCTAAGCCTTTTTTCTCAATGGTTTTGAGGGCTTTAGTAGAAACGCGCAGCTTGACGAAGCGGTTGCCCTGAGGCCACCAGATACGCTTATCTTGCAGGTTGGCTTCTTGCAGCCGCTTGGTACGGCGGTGGGAGTGGGAAACGGCAAAAGCGTTGTTGGCTTTTTTGCCAGTGAGGTCGCACTTCTTAGACATTTGAGTTCTACGCTAACAGAGTTACTTATTATAGACAGGTAATGGCATTGCAGGCAAAACGCAAAATCAAGTTGCTTGCGCTTTGCCCGCAAAATTGCTGATTCATTGAGCCATGCTTACCGCTCAGTTAGCTGAGTCAGTAGCTGAGTAGAACGCTCGGTAAACGCCTTCATCCCGTCAGCATCAAAACCTTTCTGAGCCATCAGCGCCAGGTCGTATACCTGCTCGCAAATAAGGGAAGCTAACTGAGCAGAAGGCGATTGACCACCGTCCGGCTGAACAATACTGCCCTGCTGTAGCTTCGTCAGGTTCTGAATCAGCGGATGCGCTGTATTAACTAGCAGCGTATGCGACTCTGGAAACTGAACGCTCTGCTGCTGCAAAAAGGCGCTCATCTCCTGCATCCGGCGCAGCTCTTCGGGCACCAGCACAACGGCAGGTGGCGCAGAGTTATCAGTGGACTTAAGCGGCTCCGTGCGGATAGTAATCTGCGGACGGTTTAGCGCTTTCTCAAAGACTTCCTTAATTTGCTCGCTACGGGTTTTGCTAGTTTCAGGATCAATAATTTCGTTTGATTGGTCTTCGTCAATCAAAATATCGTCGAGGTCGGCATCTACTCGCGAGAACTTAACGTCTGAGTATTCTTGCTCTAAAAAGGAAACAAAGTGAGTGTCGATGAACGAGTCCATAAACAGCACTTCAAGCCCCTGGTTCTTTAGCAGGCTAACGTAAGTAGCTTGAGAAACTTCGTCCGTAGCGTAATACACCCGGTTTTCGTGCTTCGTTTTATTCCGCTCTAGATACTCCTGAATGGTGGTGTAGTAAGCACCATTTTTATCAGTAGCAGTCGTGTTGCCCACATCAGACCAAGCGTCATCGCCTTCAGCCTGCACCTCTACTTTTGGCTGGTCGCCTTCAGCCAAGTCCGCCGTAGATCGGAAAATAACGTAGTCCTTGACCTGCTTTTTGAACTTGTCGTCGTTCAAAGAGCCAAACTTGACGAAGGTGCCTAAGTCTTGCCAAGTGCGGATATATTCGGACAGATCATCTCGGTAGAGTTCTTTAAGGCGATCGCCCACCTTCTTCGCCACATAATCCGCAATTCGCCTTACCGTCCGATCAGCTTGCAAAAAGCTTCGCGACACGTTCAGCGGAATATCTGAACTGTCAATAACGCCTCGCAGCGGCGTCAAGAACTTAGGAATAATTTCCTCGCAGTTATCGCTAACAAATACCTGATTGCAGAACAGCTTGATTTGACCTTTGTTCATCTCCACGTCTGGCTTGAGCTTAGGGAAAAACAAAATGCCATTGACCACAAACGGATAGTCAGTGTTGAGATGTACCCATAGCAAAGGTTCTTCTTCGTAGGGATAGAGATAGCGGTAGAAGTCGAGGTAGTCCTCGTCCTTTAGCTCGCTAGGCGACTTCTTCCACAGGGCTTCCTGCTTATTGATAGCCTCTTCGCCAAACTTGATTGGCACAGGCATGAAGTCGCAGTAAGTCTTAATTAATTGGCGAATGCGCTGCTCTTCTAGGTATTCCAGTTCGTCGTCATTAAGGTATAGCGTGATGGTGGTGCCACGCTCTGGGCGATCGCCCTCACTCAGCTCAAAAGACGTACTCCCGTCACAAGACCAATGAATAGGCTGTGCGCCCTCTTGCCATGAAAGCGTGTCGATATCAACCCGATCAGCCACCATAAACGACGAGTAAAAACCCAGTCCAAAATGGCCGATGATCTGCTGGTCATCGTTATCTTTATATTTGGTAATGAACTCTTCCGCACTGGAAAAAGCCACCTGGTTGATGTACTTTTTGATTTCATCAGCGGTCATGCCAATGCCGTTGTCGCTGATGCTGAGCGTTTTGGCCTCCTGATCGACTGCGATCGCGATCTCAGGCTCCACGACTTCCTTATACTCGCCCGAACGAGAAAGCATACTTAGCTTACTGATGGCATCAACGCCATTTGAGACCAATTCACGAATAAAAATCTCATGGTCAGAATATAGCCACTTTTTAATAATGGGAAATATATTCTCGGTATGGATGCTGATATTGCCCTGTTCCAAAACCGTAGTCATAAAATACGCTCCGCCGCTTACCGCGATATAAAAACCTAAGATATATTGTGTTCAATTTCAAGCGCAGTGCAATAGAAGAAAGCCGAACCAATCGTAGACTGCTTTCACTACCGGAGCAGTTCTGGCATCATGCCGAAGAAGGGAGGGTTTCGAAGGCGATCGCTCTCTTCACAACGACTGGCAATGAGTTTGAGCCATGAGCCTATGGTAAAGCTGCTGATACTGCTGAGATTGAGCGACTAGAGTGAATTTTTCTTCTACGGTCTGACGAGCAGCTTTTGAGAGCAGGTGCAGGCGCTCGGGGTTCTCTAAAACCCAGAGGATGCCTTGGGCTAAATCGACTGCATCGAAGCACTTAGCAGCATAGCCATTTTGCTGATGAACAATGCTGTCACGCGCTCCTGTTGCGTTGAAGGCCACTACAGGCGTACCGCAAGCCATGGCTTCAATGGTCGTTTTGGCAAAATTATCTTGAATAGAGGGCATTACCATAACATCGGCGGCAGAGTAGGCGATCGCCAGCATCGTATCGTCGTATAGACGACCCACAAAAGTAGTCGGTAACCTCAAGTCTAAATCTTGGGCGGGGCGGTCTGTACCGAAGATGACAACCTCGTATTCTTTAGCTTGAGGGTCGGCAGCGAGATAATGTAGTGCCTTGCACAGATGTTCGAACCCCTTACGGGAGTCTGCGGTAGGGTTGAGTGCGCCAAAGAGAATGAGCTTTTTATTTTGAGGAAGATTCAGTAGTTCGCGAGCGGTTAATTGATTGATGGGTCGGTATTGTTTGGCATCGACTGCGTTGGGAATAACCTGGATAGGCCGATGGGCAAACAAAGCGCTTTGACGGGCGCAGTCGGCAAGCCATTCACTCAAGGGCGCTATGGTCATATTAACATTACGCCATGCAGCTCTTTTTCGCTGCCATCCCTTATAAGCTAGATCTTTTAGTCGAGTAGAACCCAAAAGAGGGCACTTGCCGCAAGCTGTCTGATAGGCTTCGCAGTCGCCAGCGTAGTGGCACCCTCCGGTGAAAGCCCACATGTCTCGCAGCGTCCAGACCAGAGGTCTTTGCTTTTTACCAACAAACTGACGTAAATCTTGAGGGCGCAGTAGGCCACCCGCAACCCAATGCAGGTTGATGACGTCTGGGTTAATGGCTTCTACCTGTTGGGCGATCGCATTCGGATAGATGGCAGGGGAAAAAGCACCGGGCACTTTGTTTTTGTAACGCTTAAGTGGCCAATACTCTACAGTTTGCCGAATTCCATTGAAGACTTTGTGTGAACCCTGAACGCCAGGAGAACCCAGCACCGTTGGATCGTTGGTATACTTTTCGGCTACTAGCATCCAGGAATCTACACCCGCTTGCCGAAGTGCTTTGTGCATGTTGTAAGCGCCTCTGGCTGCACCTCCGTTGGCGTCAGCGGTGCTGAGGTGGAGTACTTTCATGGTTTGTCGAGAACAGATTGGGCGATGTCGGCAGGAATATTTTGGCGCTGAAAGTAAGCGCGAATTCGAGCTTGTCTTACAGGCCAGGGCATCAGCTCGCTGCCAATAATTTTGACCAGCTTGCGACCGTAGAAGGCAGCGTACTTCCATCGAGGCACAGCGGATTCTGCGCGATGAATGCTGTTGACCATATGCTCTACGTTGTGAGGAGATCGCCGACTAGTCAGACTTTTAAGGACTTGCCATTTGCTTGATAGGCGATCGCTAGTTGCCCACTGAATCCATAGCGGCATATAGCGAATAACATCTGCTAAGCGATAGTCTGTGGTCGCTCTCAGGCAGCTCGAAAGCTGAGCTTCGTAACCATTTGCTTTGGCACGGCAGATATATTCAAAATCGCCACCGTAATGTCGAAAACGCGCTGTGTCAGGTAGTCCGATGTCACTGACGATACGAGCAGGCAAGATGGCAATATTGCCATTGAGCGTGTCTACGTTCAGAACCGGTTGATCGAACTGAGCAAGGTCGTTAATGAGCCGACTGGCGAGTACCCCGCCGAATACAATCCAGTCTGGATGCTGTTGATCCGTAATGATGCCGCCTGTAATCACTTTTTTCAAGGGTGCTTTGCAGTGTTGTAGAACTTGATAGATGAAATCGTCGGACAGTACGATGTCGTCGTTGAGCCAGACAATATAGTCGGTTTTAAGCACTTCGCAAAGGTAGGTCATGGATTGTGCGATCGCCCCTGTCCACCAAAGATTGCCATCACCGCGCAGTAGATGAACGGCGGGAAACTGCGCTTCGATTTGCTCTGGCGTACCGTCGCTAGAGTCGTCATCTACAACTACGATTTGAATGTCGTGATGCCGTAGATTGCTAGCCACGACCTGCTGAGTGATCTGGTCTGTTAGCTGCTGCAAAATTGCCAGGGTAAAAGCTTTTCGATTACGGACTGGGAGAGCAATCCCGAAAGTAGGCATAGTAATTCAGAATCGACACTTGACGCTATGTATGCCCAAATAAACTAGGAAAAACTTGATATCGCAAGCGCAGAAACCTTTTTACAAAGCGTCTTTGCTCTACATGTAGCGTTATCGTAATTGCTCAACCCGGTTGAAAGAGAGATTGACCTGAGATCGCCATCTGAATAG
>QBMC01000060.1 GCA_003242035.1 Nodosilinea foveolarum
GCGATCGCTCAGAGAAGGACACTTCTCTCTTCTGTTGATTCACGCAACAAAGCCGTTGCTCTATATAGGATTGATAGATTGGCGGTATCATAGGTTTCGATAGGTTTCGTTCGCAAAACAAGCCTATCTTTTTTTGTCCTCAGAAGGCAAAACCTATATGCCACATAGCCTTCGAGCGTTGTGTCACCCCTTCAGAGTAATTCCTTATTCTGCCTGATAATATCTATGGCAGCTCTAGCTATGAATAACCTATGACTACGATTAACGACAATTATCTTAAGCTCAAAGCAGGTTACCTTTTCCCAGAAATCGGTCGCCGAGTGAAGGCGTACACTGATGCAAATCCTGATGCACCCGTGATTAAGCTAGGGATTGGGGACGTGACTGAGCCACTGCCGGAGGCTTGTCGGACGGCGATGATTAAGGCGGTTGAGGAAATGGGCGATCGCGCTTCCTTCAGAGGCTACGGCCCCGAACAAGGCTACCTCTGGCTACGGGAGAAAATTGCTCAGCAGGACTTTCAATCTCGCGGCTGTGGTGTAGATGCCTCGGAAATCTTTATCTCGGATGGCTCTAAGTGCGACTGCGGCAATATCCTAGACATCTTTGGCGATGACAACAGCATCGCGGTGACTGACCCAGTTTATCCCGTGTATGTAGACACTAATGTGATGGCTGGACATACGGGCGATGCCAACGAAGACGGTAAGTACGAAGGCATCGTGTATTTGCCTATCAGCGCTGACAACGATTTTGCGGCAGAGATTCCTTCTGAGAAAGTTGATCTAATCTATCTTTGCTCGCCTAATAATCCGACAGGCGCAACGATGACTAAAGATCAGCTCAAAGCCTGGGTGGATTACGCTCGTAAAAATGGCTCGATCATTTTGTTTGACGCTGCCTACGAGTCATTCATTACCAATCCAGATTTGCCCCACTCCATTTTTGAAATTGAGGGCGCTCGTGAATGCGCAATTGAGTTTCGCTCATTTTCTAAAAACGCAGGCTTTACCGGGACGCGCTGCGCGCTGACCGTGGTGCCCAAAACTTTGAAAGGTAAAGCAAAAGACGGTTCTGACGTAGAGATTTGGGGGCTGTGGAATCGTCGTCAGTCTACGAAGTTCAACGGCGTTTCTTACGTGGTGCAAAGAGCGGCAGAGGCGGTGTATTCCGAGGCGGGCAAAAAACAGGCCAAGGAATTAGTTAGCTTTTATATGGAGAACGCTCGCATTATTCGCGAAAAGCTAACAGCGGCGGGGATCGATGTCTATGGCGGTGAGAGTGCGCCTTATGTGTGGGTAAAGACGCCGGATGGACTTTCTAGCTGGGACTTTTTCGATAAGCTGCTGAAGACTTGCAACATTGTTGGAACGCCCGGTTCTGGCTTTGGCGCGGCGGGTGAAGGCTACTTCCGAATCTCGGCCTTTAATAGCCGGGAGAATGTGGAAGAGGCGATGAAGCGGATTAGCGAAAAGTTTACGGCGGTAGCGGCATAGGGTATCCGCGCTGACCTAACCGATTGCAGTCAAGGAACTTCTTGGCTGCAAACAGATTTTCTGGGTCTCGGTTTTGGAGGCGAAGAGACAGCGGAACAGCCGGTAGGCAGGGTTCTAGATAATTTGCGCTTGGTAGAGTTCTTGGATGAGGTGCAGGCGATCGCACAAATACTGCTTAACTTGCTGACGCTCTTGCGAGGAAAGCGCGGCACGATCATCAATTTTACGAACAAAGAGGTTGATCTGATCGGCGGCTGAAGCTCTTTGCCTGGGCTGCTCAGGCGCTTCGTCAACTACAGACCAAGCGAGTCTCATGAGGCGAGTATCCATCGTTTCTGCCCTGTGGGTAAGGTTGGTTTGATTCTTTGGTCATATCAATAGAACCCTATATCTCTATACAAATACGGTGCGCTTAACCCAAAGTATTAATGAAAAGTTTTTTGTGCGTTAAGTGCCAGATAAGCGAAGAGAAATGAACTATTGTTGCGACGAAGCTGATTCTTCTCAGGAAGTTGCGGTGGGGCTTTCGGTCAGTCAGCGGTCGGCTCGTCGGGCGGCAGATATTGGACTTTGCTGCACAATTTAGAAAACTTCGAGACGGTCGCCCTCAAAAATGAGCAGCGGCTTGAGCTGCTTAATCACGCATCGGCGCTGCGAGGGCATTTGCGTATCTTCGGCCAGAAAGGTTTTGCCAAAGCCCCCTTTGCCTAGAGACTACAAAACCAGATAGCGATGATTCAGAGGAAAGGTGGTCATAGAAATTATTCAAAGCGGCTAGATGAGTAATAGATACATCAAGCACCTAGCGCTATACGGAACGATGACGGGCAATTTCCCCAGGTTGTTCATCTGTAAACAGTTTGATGTGGAACGAACTTTTCTTTTTACCCACGTTCTTGCCTCTGGAAATACAAATTCCTCACAAAAAGAGACCTATCTTTTTGCTAAAAACGAATAATTCTATCCCCTGCTGCGAGTGGCGATCTTAATATCACTACTGGTCTATCTTGTAACCAAACTCAGACAGGTGAGTCCGCGACTGCCGCCAGCGTTCTTGTACGCGCACAAATACTTCTAAATACACCTGACCGGCCACCAGCTTTTGCATTTGCTGCCGCGCCGCACTGCTAATTGCTTTCATCATCGCGCCGCCTTTGCCAATGAGGATGCCTTTCTGCGATTTGCGCTCTACGTTGACGGTGGCGAGGATGCGGGTGATTTTTTCGTCTTCTTCTACTTTGTCGATAGCGATCGCCACCGAATGCGGCACTTCCTCGCGCGTATGTAGCAACACCTGCTCACGAAGCAGCTCGCCCATAATGAATCGCTCTGGCTGGTCAGTCACCAAGTCTGGCGGATAGTAATACGGCCCAGGCTCTAGATGCTCAATTAGTTTCTCTTGCAGCGTATCAATGCCTTCTCCGGTTAGGGCGGAAAACCTCACGACCGTCCAGCCGTGCTCAGCCGCTAACGACTCGTAGCTATCTTTCACCGCTGCTGCTTTGCGACCGCTCTCTGAAAGAGCGTCGATTTTGTTGATGCCCAATACAACCGGGCCATTAGTCCTAGCCACCAAATCGGCTACGAACAAATCGCCTTTACCCGCTAACGCAGTCGCTTCTACCACAAACAAAACGACATCTACTGAGTTGATAGCAATACGAGCATTTTGTACCAGAACTTTGCCTAGCTCGTGATGGGGTTTGTGAATGCCCGGTGTGTCTACAAAAATCATCTGCGCTTGCGGCGTGGTGACGATTCCCTGTAGGCGGTTGCGCGTGGTTTGGGCAATCGGGGAGGTGATGGCAATTTTTTGCCCTACCAGCAGGTTCATTAGCGTGGACTTGCCGACGTTGGGGCGACCCACGATGCTGATAAATCCAGAGCGGAAGTCGGGGGCGGCGGTAGGAATGAGTCCCTGGCTAATGTTGGGCTTGCCCTTGATTTCGATGTTTTCGGCGGCAGGATTGTCTAACGGCACAATCGGATAATCGCTGGGCCGATCCTGGGCGGGTTGAGATTTTTCTGGCTGCGCTTTGTCTGACTTTAACTTTGTGTCTGACTTCAAGACAGGGCCGTTCTCGCCCTTTAGCAATGGCTTAGGCGTGACAATTGGCTTATTCTTAACGCCTTTATATCGAGGGATCGAACGCTTTTCTGAATGATTATCTGCGCCCTGATAGCCACCCTTTTTAGGGCCACTTTTGTCTGTGTAGCTTTTCTTTTTGTGACCCTTATTAACTGGCTTATTGTTAGCGCCACCGGCTGCTTGCCGCCAGGGATTTTGACTGTCGCCTCGATCTTTGTTCTGACTCATGAGGACTCGCTTCCGGTGATGTGAACGACGACTTCTCGGGTGTGAGGGCGATCGCGATGCTCCCACAGATAGATCCCTTGCCAAGTACCCAACGCTAGCCGTCCATTCGTAATCGGAATTTGCTCAGAAGTATGCGTCAATGCAGATCGAATGTGAGCGGGCATATCGTCTGGCCCTTCGTCGCTGTGGCGATAGTGATTACTCTCGGGTACGAGCTTGGCTAAAAACGTTTCCATATCTAGCAGCACGTCAGGATCGGCGTTTTCTTGAATGACTAAGCTGGCAGAGGTGTGGCGCAAGAAAATAGAGCATAGCCCCGTGCGAACGCCCGAAGTGGTAACGGCGGCCTGGACTTGGCTAGTAAAGCGGCCTAGCGACTTGCCCTGGGTTTTAATCCGGAGGACTTCCTGATAGTGAATTGCGCTTTGAACCGCCGTCATAGACATTCGTAAATATTTACTAACGCTCAGTCTATCTTACTAACGGGGTGGGTATGTCGGGGTGGGCCGACCATTTGTTCAGCTAGATAAGCGGTAATCGCGGTGGCAATCTCAGCTTGGCCGGTTTTGTCTAGTTTTTCTGACTTATGAGGTGGCTGCAAGTCTGCGGTAATAAAAGACCAGTCGCCGTTGAAAAAGTCGGCGGCTTCTACGATTTTGTGGGTTGCGTAGTCCTGAATGCCGCTAATTAAGACGGGCGCTTCGGCAAAGCAGTCGCGGGTGATAGTGATGATGCCTTTGTCTAGCAGGCAGGCTTCGGCAAAGGTGCTGTAGCCCGGTTTGGAGACAATGCGATCGCACATCACCATCCAATCGACCGGGCGCATGGTGCGATCGCGAACCCGATACAAATTAGGCAGCTCCGGCGCTTGCGGATCGAAGGTGATGAACTGCCAGTTGGGAAATTTTTTGAGGGCGTCGTAGGGGATTTGGGAGAGTCCTAAGCCTCCAAAGGTAAGCAGTGCCGTTCGTTCTGGCGGTACGTCACTGGCCATTAGTTTCCGCAGATACTCGCTCGTGTATTTAGGAATGCCGCCGGTCAGCCCCACGTCTGTGATGTTAGGAAAAGCGGCCATTGGTTCGTGAAAGGGGAGACGGAAGGTGCGATCGCCTTTCGAATAACAATCCTCAATCCAGTCCACTACGGGCTTAAATTCATCGCCCCAGGCTCTGTAGATAAAGTCCCAACCAAAATTTCCCATCATCCAGCAAGGGACGCCAGCCGCCTTCGCTATTTTGGGCATCAGCGGTGGAAGATCGGCCAGAACAAGATCTACATTTTGCGATCGTAAGTAGTCAGCTTCTGCTGCGACAATCCGATCTTCTGCGGCCTGAATCGCCTGCACCTCTCGCAGCGTCGCGGCTTTGTCCATCGTCAGGCTATCGCTCTGCAAAACGCCAATATCAACCCCAACCGGATAATGCACGTAGTCGCCAATTAGATAGCTATCGAGCAACCACTTCGGCGCTCTAGTTGCCATAATTAGCTTCAGCGGAATGCTAGCTAGATTGCATCGTTGCCGAACCTCGGTAGCAACGGAGGCCGCGCGGGTGGCATGGCCAAACCCGTGATTAGTCACAGCGATATAAAGCGTAGGCATTGGACACTATTGGCGATGGATCAAGCTTAAAGAGAAATGAGCAAAAAACGAAACTTTGGTAGGAATAAATGCCTAAACGGTACTAATTCCTGATAAATCACAAGGTTTGACCCGTGCTGGTAAAACAGCATAAGTAGAATAGCAGATAAAAAAAGCCCACCGGTAACGGCGAGCTTTTCTCATATCTATCTAGAGGGAGTCACTTATTAAGCGTCAAGAGAGGGCTTACAACTGAGGCACAAATCGCTCTTTGTCAGGCACAACGGTGTACTCGCCAACAATCTCGCGAAACTCATCGCCGCCGATAGTCTCTTTCTCAATCAGCAAGTCAACTAGGCGGTCAATCACTACGCGGTTTTCGCGAATGATGTTGCAGGCGTTCTCGTAGCACTTCGCCACGATGTCGTGTACCGCAGTGTCAATGCGAGCCGCTACGTCTTCGGAGTATTGAGAGCGACTGAAGCCACCGCCCAAAAAGACTTCGCCCTGCTCCTGCTCTAACGCTAGCTGGCCCAAATCGGACATGCCGAACTTAGTCACCATCTGGCGGGCCATGCTGGTGACCTGCTGTAAGTCGTTACCGGCACCTGTGGTAATTTCCGCGTCGCCGAAGATCACTTCTTCAGCCGCTCGACCACCCAAAGCGCCAGCAATGCGAGCCTTGAGCTGAGCGCGAGAAATCAGCATCGCGTCTTCGCTGGGCGTAAACCAGGTAAGACCCTGGGCCTGACCGCGAGGAATCAACGTGACTTTCTGTACGGGGTCGTGACCTTTAATCAGCGTACCGATAATGGCATGGCCAATCTCGTGGTAGGCAATCAGGCGCTTGCTCTTGCCGTCGGTGAGCGGAGTGCCTTCCATACCGGCGACTACGCGGTCGATGGCGTCGTCGATTTCGGCCATGGTGACGGCTTCTTTGCGGCGACGAGCGGTGAGAATAGCGGCCTCGTTGAGGAGGTTTGCTAGGTCTGCACCGGTAAAGCCTGGGGTACGGCGGGCGATCGCATCCAAAGAAATATCGTCAGCGACTTTCTTATCGCGAGCATGAACTTCCAACACTTCACGACGACCCTTGATGTCGGGTGGATCGACCGATACCTGACGGTCGAAGCGACCGGGACGCAACAGCGCCGAGTCGAGTACGTCCGCTCGGTTAGTAGCCGCAATCACAATGACGCCGGTGTTGCCTTCAAAGCCGTCCATTTCGGTGAGCAACTGGTTGAGCGTTTGCTCGCGTTCGTCGTTACCGCCACCGATGCCCGCGCCCCGAGAGCGACCCACGGCGTCAATCTCGTCGATAAAGATAATGCAAGGCGCGTTTTCTTTCGCTTTCTTAAACAGGTCGCGAACGCGAGAGGCACCCACACCGACGAACATTTCTACAAACTCAGAGCCTGAGATGGAGAAGAAGGGCGTACCGGCTTCACCGGCGATCGCCTTAGCCAAAAGCGTTTTACCTGTACCAGGAGGGCCGACGAGCAGCACACCTTTAGGAATGCGAGCGCCGATTGCTGTGAATCGCTCGGGCTTCTTCAAAAAAGTAACCACTTCTTGCAGTTCTTCTTTGGCTTCTTCAATCCCGGCTACGTCGTCGAACATGACGCCCGTGTTGGCTTCCATCATAAAGCGAGCTTTGGACTTACCAAAGTTCATCGCCTGACCAGGACCACCGGCCCCGCCATTAGAGCGACGAAATAAGAAGAACAGACCCCCAATCAGCAGCACAGGAAACAGCAAGTTGCCAAGGATGCCTATAATTGCGCCGTCGTTGCGAGGTCTGTGAGAATCTAGCGCGATATCAGAAGTGCGAAGCCGCTCGACTAGCTCAGGGGCGTTGCCGGGAAGATCAACGCGCCAGCGCTGAACTTTGTTGTCGATCTGCGGATCGACGGCCTCAACGATGGCCGTTTTGCCGTTCTCGTAGAAGTCTACGGAAGTGACGCGACCGGCGTCTAGGTAATCCAAAAATCGTCCGTAGGTCATGCTAGTGCTAGCAGTATTACGGCCTGTGTCTGCGGGACTGGGGCTACCGACGGAACTCTGCCAAAGGAAAAATCCAACCACTAATAGGGGCAGTGTCCACAGTAGGGCAGTTCTCCAAGAAAATTTCATAACTCGGTGGCCTCTGTTAAATAGATAGGTTGTAAGGTCTACTTTCTAAATAAGCAAACTTTACGAGCCGCTGCCGTCTAATTAGCTACTGGTCTCAGCGACCTGGAGAAATGGCTGATGGGACTAATCAAAAGCAAGCGGTGCTCATGGCTTGCTAGCTCGGCCAACCTGAATTAACAGATGGATGAGCGATCGCAAACTTTATGAGACTTGTCTTTACTAAATTTAACGTAATTTCTCAGCATCCAGCAAAGAATATTTGCAATTCGCCCCTGATATATTCCTGACGGTCGCGATCTCAATTCTTATAAGCTCTGTGCCTTAGCGATTTCAACGGCTTTTTCTAAGCGTTGCTGATCGAAGCCGCGTTTATGTAGGATGACCCAGGATTCGACTAAGTCGGGGCCTTGCATGTCTCCCATCAGGGCGGCTCGGAGCGATCGCATCATCAACCCCTTCTTCACACCCTGCGCCTTCGTCACCCGATTAATCACCCCTTTCGCATCGTCTGGCTCATTAATCTGCGAATCCTTCAGCGCCTCTACCACTGCCTGCATCGCATCGGCTACGCCTTCACCGCGTAGCTGCTCTTTCGCTTTATCACTAAATTCTAGCGTCGGCGTTGCAAAGAAATGCCCTAGTTCCACGCAGTCCTTCAGCCGGGTCAGACTAGGCGCAACCATGGCCGTTAGCGGCATCAGCCAATCCTTGTCCGCCGTCTCATCAAAGCTGTAGCCCGCTTCATTCCAGTAAGGCATCAGCATCGGCAATAGCTCATCCGCAGGCTGCTCGTGCAAATACTGACTGTTAACCCAGTCGAGCTTGTCCCAATCGAACTTTGCCCCAGCCTTGTTCACCCGATCAAACGTAAACAGCTTCGCCGCCTCTTCCAGCGTAAATAACTCCTGTGCATCTGGCGCAGACCAGCCCAGCAGCGTCATGTAGTTCACCAGCCCTGCTGCTGTAAAGCCCATCTGTTTGAAGTCATCGACCGACGTAACCCCATCTCGCTTAGACAGCTTTGCGCCGGACTCATTCAAAATCAGCGGCGTATGCGCAAACTCAGGCACCTTCATCCCCATCGCTTCGTACAGCAAAATCTGCTTCGGCGTATTACCTACATGGTCTTCGCCGCGAATCACATGGGAAATCGCCATATCCGCATCGTCCACCACCACCACAAAGTTATAGAGCGGCTGACCCACATCGCCTTTAGAGGCTGCTCTGGCTACCACCATATCGCCGCCGAGATCCTGACCCTTCCAGCTCACGTGGCCGCGCACCAAATCATTCCACTTAATCTCGCGCTCGTCATCAATCTTGAATCGAATCACCGCCTGCCGCCCTTCGGCCTCAAACACCTCAATCTGCTCATCAGTCAGCTTGCGATGCTGATTGTTGTAGCGAGGTGCCTCCTTTCGCGCCTGCTGCTTTTGGCGCATTTCATTCAGCTCATCTGGTGTCTCGTACGCTCTGTACGCCGAGCCTTTATCCAGCAACTCCTGAATTTTTTCGCGGTACATCTCCATTCGCTGCGACTGATAGAAGGGGCCTTCATCCCACTCCATGCCCAGCCACTTCAGCCCGTCTAAAATGTTTTCAGTAAATTCAGGCTTCGACCGTTCCAAGTCAGTATCTTCGATGCGGAGTAAAAACTTGCCGCCCTGAGCGCGGGCAAAGAGCCAGTTAAAAACGGCGGTGCGAGCCGTGCCGATGTGTAGGTTCCCAGTGGGACTTGGCGCAATGCGAACGCGAACAGACATAGAGCTACAGGTGATAAACAGCGGTGGAGGGTTGCAGCTTATTAGGTTACTACAGGCTATGTTTTACAAACGACTACCTTTGGTTGCCTTTGGGATACGCAAGCTTCTAGGTTCCGTTCATCCGTGGTGTTCATTGCAGATAACCTGTGACCGTAAAAGCGGCCTAATAGCAAGGGTCAGCGTAGGGGACTGATTTGAATTCATCGCCAAGCTGTAATAGCCTCGCTCAGCGCCTCCATTCCTATACAGGCTATATATCTAGCTATAGTGATAGGCATCTAAGCTCAGCGATCTATTGTATGAATGCTCTATTCAAAAAAATATCTAGGTTTTTTCAACGACTACTGGGTCTAGGAGAGCAAAATTCATCTTACAGGCTCCCGGTCGAGTCTGTTTCTACGCCCCGGCCTTCGCTAAATGCGCGATGGCAAGGCCACTCCCCTGGAGTATCGCAACCCAATTTCGATAACCCACTAGTAACACCCAAGCTCCGGCGACTGGTGTATGAGGTGGCCTATCGACTGAGACAGGACAAACCGACGCAGGGCGCGCAGGTAGGGCCAGTGTTTAGACGGGTAGATCCCGATTTTTCGGCTAAGCGGTATGGGTTTGCCAAAATGTTTGACTTGCTAGACACGCTGCCTGCTTTGGTAAGTATCGAGAAAGAGTCCACCGATAGTGAGACGGGACAGTTTATTTTCTATGTGCGCCCCGTTAACGATGTGAGAACGCTGCTGAGCGAGGCGCTTCAGGCTTACCCCAGTGAAGATGGATGGGTGCATGAGGATAGTTTGAAACAGGCGATCGCTCAAAAAGACGCCACCTTCTCTGTACAAACCTACGGCTTTTCGGCGTTTCGTACCTTTATTGAGAGTCGCCACGATTTGCTGGAGTTTAAGGAAGCAGGGTCTCCGTACGTGCGGCTGTTTCCAAAGAAAGCTGCTCAGCCGAATAAAATCACGAGTCTAGAAAAACGCCAAGATTTGCCCGCGCGACCCGTCCCATCCCCTATTTCGCCTCCTAACCGAGTGACGACGCTGGCACCTGTGACGGTGCCAAAGCCCACTAAGCAAAAAATCAATGTTCCGCTCACCGGCTTTGCTCGTCTGGGCGAGGAAGATTTTAACCAGAGCATCTACGAACTGGCTGAGCTAGCTGACGATGAACCCTGGTATTTCGGGTCGGAGCCACCCACCGACTTTCCCCACCCGATTTTAAGAAACTACATCCGTCATATGTTTACGCGGTTGCAGAGCGAGGGTAAAGTTGCGAGCAGTCAGGGCGGACACTTTTATGCCTTTAACACCAATTTGTACGACAAGCTGCGGCGTCCTATCTATGCGCTGATGACCCCGCGACCCAGCGAAGGCGATGAAGCCTACGGCAGACCCGCTTTGAAGCTAGAGTTTTGCGTCCCTGGAGAAGGCATTGGCAAAAATCTAGTGGGTCATTTTGGTGTACCGCCACTGGCTGCTAACTTCATGATTACGCCGCAGCGGTTTTTCTATTATTGCGAGGCGGGATCGCCCACGGTGAACTGGAAACATGTGATTGAAGACAACATGGATCGGTTGCCGCCAGCTCTTTTACGTCAGTACTTACCTGCCTTTGAGTTTTGCGATACTGAGCCGATGAGCAAAATTGAAGTGGGCGAGTACAAGGCCAGATTCGCTGAGGCTTTGGGTGAGAATGCGGCGGCCTATCGTGAGATTGTGGGACGATTTGAGAAGGCGCTAGAGCTGACGATGCTGCGAATTCAGATGAATTATAAGATGGCGGTGCCCACTTATTTTGCTTCGCATGACCGCATTGATCTAATGCTGCCGCTGAGCTTGATAAATGAAAGCACCACTGACTGCGTGATAGTGGTAAAGCGAGAACGCTCGGGTAACTACAGCGGCAATACCATTTTCACCATGGAGCAGGCGTACAATAACGCACGGTTGATTTATAAGCCCATGCAGCGCTGGCTGGTGCATCCTAAAATGCTACAGCCCGCCGAGACCGCTCAGGAAAAAGTGGACTGAGCGATCGCCTTAACCGCGCTTTCCCGTTCTTTCGAGTCCTAGCTGAATGAGTTTGTCTACTAGCTCTGGAAACTTAATGCCGGAGGCTTTCCACATGATGGGATACATGCTGGTAGCGGTAAAACCGGGCATGGTATTGATTTCGTTAATCAGCAGCTCACCGGTTGATTCGATATAGAAGAAGTCTACGCGAGAAATGCCAGCGGCATCGACGGCTCGGAAGGCGGTGATAGCCATGGATTGAAGGCGATCGCGCACCTCCTCAGGTACTGGCGATGGAATCAACAGCTCCGCTCCGCCCGCCTTGTACTTCGTCTCATAATCATAAAAATCGGTGCTGAACTTGGTTTCGCCCAGAACCGAAGCTTTGGGATGATCATTGCCTAAAATTGAGCATTCAATTTCTCTGGCCACCACACCCGCTTCGACAATGACCCGGCGATCATAGCTGGCGGCATTGTCCAGGGCCGCTTCTAGCTCTTGGCGGGTCGTCGCCTTGGCAATGCCGACTGAAGAGCCTAAGTTGGCAGGCTTGACAAAGCAGGGATAGCCCAAGTCTGCTTCTAGGTCGTCGCACAGCTTAGGAAAAATACAGGGATTCGAGTAAATTTCTGCGCGGGTGACGCCACGATACTTCACCTGCGGCAGCCCCACCTGAGCAAACGCGCTTTTCATCGCCAGCTTGTCCATGCCTAGTGCCGAGCCAAGGACACCGCAGCCCACGTAAGGCACCTGCATAAGTTCAAACAGCCCTTGAATCGTCCCATCTTCTCCGTTTGGCCCGTGCATAACCGGAAACCAAACGTCGATGGAACTCATGGCCAGGTCTGAGTTAGAGCCTGCTGTTGTCAGGTTGGGTAAACGATGCGCTAAACCCGCTAGCTCTGGTAGCTCGCCGATGTCTGTGCCGTCGTCTGTTAGCGCTTGGCCCGAGTCGAGCACTTTTTGGGCGGCTTCGCCCGATAGCCAACTGCCGTCTTTGCGAATATGCACGGGGACGACTTTGTACTTGTCTTGGTTAGAGCCGGTGGTTAGGGCTTGGGCGATCGCCTGAGCTGACCGAATCGAAACCTCATGCTCTCTTGAACGCCCACCGAAGAGTAAACCTACCCGCATTGCCATGCTGACCTAATTGCGACCTTCGTCATAAACGCTTTGCGATAGCGTATCATGCGACAAAAATTACGACGCGAAAATCTAGAATAATTCAAAACAAAGGAGCGCAAAAAAAACGCCTGAGATTCAGCAAAAATGTGAATCCACAAGCGTCTTGTCAGGGTGCATCTACCACTTATATGTTCCCAAAAGCGGAGTGCCATCCGGAAACAATATTGACCCATCAAACTTAGAGAGGACGCTGTGAAATATTTCTTTTTGGCTGACGGCTGGACAACTGGCAGAGTCTGGGAGTTTGGGGGGCTGTGGAATCAGTCGGCCTGGAAGCGATCGCCCCATTTACAACAGCAGCCGCTCTGCATTCGCGAAGGCGACGAAGTCCTCAGGCTTTACCAGGCAGAAGAGGCCATTTTGATGGTAGAGGTCGTGCCCATTCCGAATGCGCCAGAGCAGACGATCTCAACTCAGGCGCAGCAGCAGATTGGCCAAGTGGTCTTAAAGCGCCTGCTCAGCGCTGAGCAAGCCCTAGAAAGACTCTGCAATGAAGAGACCATTTTCCATGCGCCGATTTAGTGTGACGCCACTCAACTGTGACATTACTCAACTGTGACATTACTCACTGCCCGCTGCATCGCCGCTAGCGCTCTGTTGTAGTTCAAAATGGCCGTGATGTTGTTGCCCTGCGCCGTCGTTAGCTCGCTCTGAGCCGTCAGCACGTCTAGCTGCGTACCCACACCCGCTTGCAGTCGCAGATTGGCTAGCTCTAGGGCTTCTTCCGCCTGCGAAACGGCAATGCGCGAGGTGGCAATGTTTTCCTGGTTGGTGTCCAGATTAAAGTACGCCTGCTCTACATCAAATCGAATTTGGTCAGCGTTTTCGCTAAACTGCTCTTCTGCAATTTGGCTGCCAATCTCCTGCTGTCTGGCACTGGCTCTCGCGGCTCCGCCATCAAACAGCACCATATTAAACGAAGCGCCAAAGCTGTAGTTATCTCGGATATCGTCTGCGCCGTCGTTGAGCAAACTTTGCAAACTGTAGTCGGCAAACAGACCTACTTGGGGCCGCACTGCCGACAGCGCAATTTGTCTTTGCTGCTCGCTAATATCGGCCTGAAGGAGCTGTTGCTCCAGCTCTGCTCGATTGTCAAAAGCGAGCAAAATGCTTTCTTCTAACGTGAGCGGCCAATTCTCAGCGACGCTCACGGGCGATGTCTGAAGCCCAGCGTTGGGCGGTAAGTTTAGCAGGCGGGCAATGTCGCGCCGCGCAATGCGCTGACTGCCCTGCGCCTGAATCACCTGTTGCCTAGCGTTGGCGTACTGCACTTCGGCCCTAAGCGTGTCGAAGCGGGTGCCTACGCCGACTTCCTGCCGCAGCCGAGAATCTCTCAGGTTCCTTTCCGCCTCCTCTAAAAAGGTGCGCTGAATCCGAATCTGCTCGCCAGCTTCTTGCAACTGGTAATAGTTGTTGGCCGTTATCAGACGGATTTGCTCTTGCTGCGACTCTACCGATAGCGCTGCGACCTGTCTTTGGAGTTCTGCCTGCCGAATATTGGCCGCTCTACGCCCACCCGTTAAAAGATCGTAATCTACTCGAAGGCCGCCATTGAGCGCTGTATTTAGTCCTGCATCCTGGCCCTGAAGTTGCTGCCCGGTAAACGGATTAAGTCCGCCGTCTACGGCATCTCTTTGCTGAGAGGTAATTCCCGCCGAGGTCGATAGCGAGGGTAAGTTGGCCGCTCTAGCCTGGTCTACGGCAGCTTCGGCTTGCTCTAGCTGTAAAACAGTGGCTTGTAATGTCTGGCTGTTGCGGTAGGCCAGCTCTATTGCTTGCTCTAGGGTGACGAGTGGATTGCGCTCGATTTCGACGCCTTCTAGCGTAGTGGGCAGGTTAAGCGGATTAGGATCGGCAAATAAGATGTCGGGGAGATCGCCTAGTTCGGGTTCGGCCCCCTGTACAGGTGCGTCGTCGGGAATGGGTTGAACGACATCTGGCCCACTTTGTATTCCACTATTGGGCAGCAGGTCAAGAGAGCCTGGATCGCTGGGCACCGGATCTCCGGGAGCTGCGGTTGTGGCTGGGGTTCCTTCTTCTAAGACGGGCAGATCTTCTGCTTGTGCAATCTGTTCTGTGCGGTTCGTGGCGGCTGTTCGATCCGCTACGGCGATTTCAGTGGTGTCTGCTGCGGTATTGGTCTGAAAACCTGTCTGAGAACTGGTTGCTTGCTCCGTACCAAGCAGGTCGCCTGACGCGCTGCGCTGAATGCCACGGCGCAGCGTCTCTAAATCGAGCGGTGTTGGGTAGATGCCAGCAGCAAATTCTTCAGCTTTTACGGCTGGGGACTGGTCGGCTATGGGTTCGTCTGCTAGGGAAGCGCTGTCTGCTCCTTCAACTTGCTGCGCGATCGCACTTCGCGAGAGCACAGATGCCGAACTGCTGATTGTGAGCAGGAGTAAAGCAGTGAACTTGAGATATCTCATAATGAGGATGTAAATGCTGAAGATTAACGATTGTGAGCGAAATTAGGACAAGTTCTATCTGTGTAGCGTAGGTATCGTGATGTATTCATCCAATCACAGCTCTAAATAACCCGGACGAACGCCAGGTAAGCAATGTTCTTCGTCTTATCTTCACCTTAAGGGCAAAGGGTAGCCGTTTTGCGATGTTAAGCTACAGCGCTGAAGGCACCGGTCCACAGCAGGCCGCTATTAGCTCAGGCAGTCCAGATATCGACAACACTGAACAGTTTAATTTGTTTTCTAAATTTGATAAAGACATACCGTCTAGAAAGTAGGTTTCTTCCGGACGGTGACTATCGCTCTGTTTAAGCATCAGCGCTGGAAGTAAAATGCCGTCTCCCAGGTCTTTTTCGGCTAGCTGACTGGCAATATCTTGACCGGTTAATAAGCCGGTAACGGTGATTTCTTGGCCCCAATAGTCGCTGTTGATAGCAGCCATGTTGACCGTGAGTCCGTCCACCTGATTAAGCCGATCTATTAAAGGTGAAAATGCCTGCTCCACGGCGTTGCCTAGCACCCAGGTAAAGGTGCGAGGTGGGGAGACTGATGGGGGGAGCGATCGCGCTATCTCCTCAAACTCTTTCAAAAATAGCCGAATAGATCCCACGCCATTGCCAATTTGCGGGTACGACTCGTAATGACTTTCCTCGGGCAGCGGCTGACGCCCAATCAAAAACCATTCGTCGGCTAGCCAAGCAAACGTGGTGCCCAGCGTAGATTGAAACTCGGCCTGAAGCGCTTGCACCTGCGCGATTACTTCCTGGGCCTTTTCGGTGGTGACGGGGGTTAGCTCGTCTAGCCCTGGGCGAAAGCGAGTGAGACCCACAGGGACGACTGCGGCTGAGATGACGGCAGGAATATCATCGGTATGTTCGGCGGTATGAAACCTGGCTAAGTCCCTCAGCGTTTGCTTTAGATGAGGGCCGTCGTTGATGCCAGGACACACAACGACCTGAGCGTGAATTTGCAAGCGGTGGGCTTGAAACCAGGCGAGATGGTCGAGGATTTTGGCGGCGCGATTGTTTTTGAGCAGGCGCGATCGCACATCTGGTTCCGTGGCATGAACCGACACATACAGCGGTGAGAGTCGCAGCCTAGCAATGCGCGACCACTCGGCGGCAGAAATATTCGTTAGGGTTAGATAGCTGCCGTACAAAAAGCTCAGCCGATAGTCGTCGTCTTTTAGGTACAGCGTTTCGCGTTTGCCCGGTGGCTGCTGGTCGATAAAGCAAAACGGACAGGCGTTGGCACACTGAATGAGACCGTCGAACAGCGCTGTCTCAAACTCTAGGCCGAGTTCTGCGTCGTAGTCTTTTTCAATCTCGATCTGATGCCGAACGCCTTTGGTATCGAGTACGTCCAAGTCGAGCACTTCGTCTGCGCACAAAAAACGATAGTCAATCAGATCTCTGGGCCGCTCTCCGTTGATGGCGACTAAACTATCGCCCGCCTCAAAGCCGATCTCTTCGGCAATCGACCCCGGTTCAACGCGGGTAATTTTAGCGGGGGCGATGGCGGTTGTTTTGCCGGTCTTTGAAGCTGGGGGCTTGGATATCTCAATAGGCGATATCTGAGGTGATATCTCAGTTGGCATAGAAGCACAAAGAAAAAAGGTCTGTCTATTCTGTTATATATTCTGTAGTTTTCCGAGGGCGATCGCAATTAAAATCGCGGTGCCAAACGCCAGACGATACCAAACAAAGACCCAGGTGCTGTGCTTTTTAAGGAACTCAATTAACCAGGCGATCGCCAGGTAAGAAGACACCACCGCTGCAAACAACCCGGCAATCAGCGGCGCAATGCCGACGGCGCTATCGCCAACGAACAGATCGGGCAAAGAAACCAGCCCCGCTAGCGTGATAGTGATGGTGCCTAGCAAAAAGGAAAATCTCGCCGCCGTTTCTCGCTTGAGTCCTAGTAATAAACCTGCTGTGAGCGTGGAGCCAGAGCGCGAGACGCCTGGAATAATCGCTAGAGCCTGGGCAAATCCAACGGCGATACCATCGCGTTGGGTTAGCTTGGAGAAGTCGCGCTGGCGCTGGCCGACGATTTCTGCTAAGCCCAAGAGCGCTGCCATGACGATTGAGGTGATGGCGATCGCCGCTGTAGAGCGCACAATCGACTGATCGTAACCAGGCACCAGCACTTTTACAAACAGCCCGACCAGTACCGCTGGCACCGTGCCTAAAATAATTCCAAACCCAATGCGAAAGTCCTGGGAAGCAAAGTCGCGCGCGATCGCCGCCTTAATCGTATTTTGCGTAACCGCATACAAATCGTCCCAAAAATACCAAAGAATAGCGGCGATGCTGCCCAACTGAATAACGGCTGTAAACGACACCCCCGGATCGCCCCAGCCCAGAAGCACCGGCACCACCTTGACATGGGCCGTACTGCTGATCGGCAAGAACTCAGTTAGTCCCTGCACAATACCAATAATGATCGCGTGAAAAATACTGATGGGCTGGGGATCTCCCTGAGCAACTAGTAGCAAATTATGGGGCATTTCCTAAAATAAAACCTTTAGATAACAACTTCTCGATCTTTCTCAATGCTTCAGCCATGCGGTGACTGTGACCCGCCAATAGATGCCTAAGTTTCTGCCTATCCATTCGGATGACGTAGGCAGTGCTCGGGTAACTTTATCAGTCAAACCCGAAAGTCTAAAGCGAAAAAGCCTAAATAAATCTCAAGTTTATAAGGCATAAGGATTTTCTTAGCGTCGCGCTCAGTTTAGTTCTTGGAAACTGAGCGGGTTCAGGTTGTGAACAGAACTAATGCGATCACTAGTTGTTAGGCTTTACGCATCTCGACAAAATACCCCAGGGGGGGATACCTCTATGGGGTAATATATAGACCTTACGCAAGCCCCAGCAAGGGAAAAGCGTGTTATGTTAAGAATAATTAATCTATCTCAGAAACGCTTTGCAAGTTCTCCACCAGACCCCTACAAAATTTAAGAATGTTGAGACTTTGCGAATGCTGAGTAAAGAGTCAGCTAACCCGGCTATCTCGGTTGCCGAAGTCGCGACTCAACCAGAAGCTACTCAAGCAGTAGCTATCAGAAAAGTAATTGTAAGACCCGATGAGACGGAGCTGTCAGCGCTTCACCATCTGTTTCACCCCCAGTCGCTAGCGACGTTTTCCAATCGCTCCGAACGGCTGAAGGTACTTCTGGCCTCTGCCTTTTTGGTGGCGGTTCCGGTGTTTATTCAGGCTCCGCTAGTTAGGGTGTTTCCCTGGCTCAGTCTAGCGATTACCGGTCTGTGGCTGTGGTTGGGCTGGACGTTGTTTAATCGACCCGGCCAAAAAATGTGGGGCGATCTGGTGATCGGGTTTAGCTGGACGTGGCTAGCGGGTGCGGTCTACTGGGGCTGGTTTCGCTGGGAGCCGCTGATTCATCTGCCAATAGAGGCGATCGCGCTGCCGATTGTGCTGGTGCTGATGCGCTACGGCAAAAACAATACTGGCAACTACTTCTATCTAGGGTCGCTGTTTGGTACAGCAATTACAGACATTTACTTTTACTGCACGGGTCTGATTCCCTATTGGCGCAAACTGATGATTAGCCCGCCCGCCGAGGCTGGCCAGATTCTCCACAGTGCTTTGCTAAAGATGGAAACCTATCAGGGTGTCGGATTTGCGGTTGTCTTACTGAGCCTGCTGCTGATGCTGGGTACTATTCCTTTGCGGACTCAAAGCGTTCGATGGTGGGCCTTTAGCGGGGCTGTCCTCAGCACTATTTTGGTAGACAGCTTGTTTTTTGCGGCAGCTATTTTTGCGTAGGTGATTGTTTGCGTTAGGGGTTATTTCTATGTAGATATTTGCAAAATAAGGTGCTTTTGTGCCAAAAAGCTCCATTTTTGCGTAAGACTTTGTGCAGGTAGGGCTTTCTTACTTAATCGTTTGCTCATAGGGCTGCCTATCCGGAAGTGATAGCATCTGAGCGAAGCAATAAAGGAGAGTCTTACTGAAGGCTTTTATTTAGCGAATACTAGTGATTAAAGGCGCTCCGTGGAATTACGTTAGTGCAAATTCTAGTATCGCTATAGGCTGTGGGCGTATCTGTAATAAATCTGGTCTGATAAATTCCATTCACCCTAAACCGCCGTGGCAACTCCTGAGACCACTCCAAAACTCGGTCCCTGTTTGGTTCTCGAGACAGACGCTGGTAATCGCAGTCTGTCTTTGGCAGGCATTAACTGTTGGACGGTTGGCCGCAGCGATGATAATAATTTTGTGCTGGGCGATCGCTGGATTTCGCGCAACCACGCCATGCTGCAATCAATGGACACCGGGGAGTTCTACCTAATCGATCTAGGTAGCCGCAACGGTTCATTTATCAACGGGCGGCGAGTCAGCGTCCCGGTAACCCTGCACAACGGCGACACCATTACCTTTGGCCAAACGGAGCTAACGTTTTCCTGCCCTAAGCTCAGAGCGGCTGACACTAAAAGTGATCGCGCCTCTCCCGATATTAGCGCGACGGCGGCACTCCATATACGCCGGTTGATTTCCGTGCTAGTCGTCGATATTCGCGACTATACCGTGATGACTCGGCAACTTGATGAGAAGGTGCTCTCCGAGGCGATTGGCACCTGGTTTCGCTATGCCGGAGAAATTATTAATAAGCACGATAGCTGGGTGGATAAATACATCGGCGATGCGGTGATGGCTGTCTGGATTCATGGAACAGAAGAAGTGACGCCCCGCTCAATGCTGCGAATATCGCAGGCGATGAGCGAGCTAAATGAAATGACGGCCCGACTGCATGAGGAATTTCCGCTGCCGTTTCCGCTGCGAATTGGGGCGGGTTTGAATACGGGCTATGCGATGGTTGGCAATGCGGGGAGTAGCGATCGCCCGGACTACACGCCGCTGGGCGATACGGTTAATGCTGCTTTTCGCTTTGAAAGCTCCACTAAGCAGCTCGGGCTAGATATTTCGGTGGGTGAGACGACGTATCAGGCTTTAGAGCAGTTGGGGGTGGGCGATCGCCAAACGTTTAAGCGCTATCAGGTAGAGCTAAAAGGCTACGAGCATAAGCTAGTGACCTATGGTTGCGCTTTCTCAGATTTAGATCGGTTTCTAGGCGCTTACGCTCGTGAGCATCAGAGCGCGGCTCCTTCTTGAAGCAGCAATAGTGCGTAGGGCCAAGCGGATATCTCCACAGTCCGGCCTACCCGCAAAAATGATATCCTCTTAAATACGCTGAGAGTAGTTAATAATTAGGTTTTGAGCGATGAAAAAAGCTATTAATCAAGCCATGAATCGAGTCATAAAGCAGATCGGACAGAGCGGATTTGGAAAAAAAATAGGTGCGCTAGCTGTTACCGGTTTCTTAATCGGTTCTGCGCTGCTAGGTAGTGCACAGCCCGTAGCCGCAGTCGGCTTGGGTGGCGAGATTACCAGTGGCGTTGCTTTGCTGGCGAATGCGGGTGGCAGAGAGCTGCGCAACTCCATAGATGACAAGATGGCCACCGAGTATGGCAGCAAAATTGATGTGAATAACACCAATATCGCCGCCTTCAGAAAGTACCGTGGACTTTATCCTACGATTGCGGGCAAGGTCGTTTCTAACGCGCCTTATGATGCTGTCGAAGATATTCTCGAAATCCCTGGCCTTAGACAGGTAGAGAAAGATCGCATTCAGCAAAATCTGGATGTGTTTACAATTTCTGCGCCCGATCCGGCGTTGGTTGAAGGGGCTGATCGATTTAATAACGGCGTTTATAAGTAACGTTTTTTTAGTTTCGAGAGACCTTTCAAAGAAACACCTCAAACCATTCTCTTTGAGGCGTTAGCTAATTTTAGCGGACGCCTGCTGTTAAGGATGCATAGCGCTCCTGTTAAAGTAAGGCAAGCCTGCAAACTGCTGGTTTACTTCTTTTCAGGAGCGTTTTTGATTGGCGCATTTTTCTTCTCAGTCGTATCCCGATTCGGGTTTTGACGTGCTAGTGATTGGCGGTGGTGCAGCCGGACTTTACTCAGCGCTTTGTCTGCCGTCTCACTTAAAGATTGCGCTAATTACAAAAGACACGCTGGCGGTTTCGGCTAGCGACTGGGCGCAGGGGGGAATTGCAGCAGCGATCGCTCCCGACGATTCTTCCGATTCTCATATTGCCGATACCCTCCGCGCTGGCGCAGGTCTTTGCGAACCAGATGCGGTGAAACTGCTAGTAGAAGAAGCCCGTGAGTGCATAGACTCTCTGCTCGATTTAGGCGTTGCGTTCGACCGCCAAGGCCCGCAGCTAGCGATGACATTGGAAGCGGCTCATTCACATAAGCGGGTGCTTCATGCTGCGGATACGACCGGACATGCCATTGTGTCTACCCTGGCTCAAAGAGTGCTCGACCAGGACAATATACAGGTCTTCAATCAAACGTTTGCGCTCGATTTGTGGATAGAGGAGAACGACTGCAAAGGGGCCTGTTTAGCGAGAGACCTAGATGATAAAGCCGTCAATATCGAGTGGATACCAGCGCGAGCGGTGGTATTAGCGAGTGGCGGCGGCGGGCAGGTTTTTTCTCAGACAACAAATCCGGCGGCTAGCACGGGCGACGGTTTGGCAATGGCTTGGCGAGCGGGCGCACAGCTTCGCGATCTAGAATTCTTTCAGTTTCATCCAACGGCGCTGACTAAAGCGGGTGCGCCTCGGTTTTTAATCAGTGAAGCCGTGCGGGGCGAGGGTGCACATTTGCTAGATGCAAAGGGCCATCGCTTCGTTTTTGACTATCATCCTGACGGCGAGCTAGCGCCACGCGATGTGGTGAGTAGAGCGATTTATTCGCATCTGCAAAAGGAGAAAGTGCCCACAGAAGTTGTCTGGCTAGACTTAAGTGAGATGGAGCCAGAACGCATCCACTATCGGTTTCCCAACATTATTAAAGTGTGCAAACACTGGGGGATAGATTTGTTTTCCGAGCCAATTCCGGTTTCTCCAGCGGCTCATTATTGGATGGGCGGCATTACCTGCGGCCTGGATAGTAAAACGACTATCGACCATCTGTATGCAGTGGGCGAGAATGCTAGCACGGGTGTTCACGGCGCGAATCGGTTGGCGAGTAATTCTTTGCTGGAGTGTTTGGTCTACGGAGCACAGCTTAAAAATATTCAGCTATCAGAACAACTTCCTGAGATGCCGAAAGGGAAGGTTCAGCCGGTTCAAGCAGAAGAAGATTGGCTGAAGCTGCTGCTGCACTGGCGAACGGAGCTGCCACAGTTGGTTTGGCAAAGTGCAGGGATTAGTCGGGAACAAGCAGGGATGGAAGGGGCGATCGCGCAGCTAACCCAGTGGCAAACTGAGTTCGACAATCTAGCTTTAAGTCAAGTGCTGATGCTTCAGCCAGGAGAGACTGCGCAGCTTCCGGATGGGGTGAGCGGAGATCGGGTGCGGCTGTGGGGCGAGGTGCGGAATTTGATGGCGATCGCCGCCCTAATTCTCAAAAGCGCCGCCTTCCGTACCGAGAGCCGAGGCGGTCACTATCGCAGCGACTACCCCACGTCTGACCCAGACTGGCTTGTCCACACAGTTATCCAGAAAGACCAATGCTGGAAGTCGCCATCCCTAAGCAGTTCAATCGTCAAATAAATCTTGTAGATCGCGATCGCCACTCACTACCCGTAATATGACAATACCCTGAAGGGGTGACACAACAGCTACAGCGTAGCCATGACAGTCTCTATGGCTTTTA
>QBMC01000061.1 GCA_003242035.1 Nodosilinea foveolarum
ATCGGGTTTTCAGTCCCTAACCTATCAAGCTATCTCTGCAAATGAAATAGCCCTGAGCAAGTGACGGTTTGGTTCGTAACAGATTAATGAGTGCTAATTCAATAGCACCTACAGCGGAGCCAGTTCGATACGGCCGCTGCCCCGGTGGGCAACTAGCTTTTTTTGACTGCTCTGTGGCTCTTTGGGCGCGTCGTCTATACGACCGCTCCCCCGATAGGAAACATCTACCGTTTCAGCAGACTCTGCTTCGGTAGGCGTTGATAAAGTAGGCGCGGGTGAGATCAACATCATCGATCCGACCAGAGTGCTGGTTGCACAGGTCGCTGCAAAGAGGCCGCTAAGCAGGTAGTGATAGTAAGTCAGCATGGTTGCTAAGTGATTTCTAAGTCGTTACTCAGTGATACGTCGGCTCTGCTATTAAGTCAGGACGATCTATATGAAGAGTTGATTTAGTTACCGCACGGCTACGGACATGCACAGCAGCCATTTTCCAGCCGAATTCCAGGTTCCTTTCACTTCAATTAGCGAATTGTTTGAAAGTTGCAAAAAGACATCTGTAATCTCCGATCTCACTGTCACTAATAAAAGATAATTCGGCAGATTTTCTACTAAGTTTTGATGAAGTTTGTATTGACTATTCTCATCAACAGAGAATTTACCGATGATAGAAATTTGATTATCCAGGAGCGTATTTTTTGCCGTTTCTGCTTTAAAGCCCCCAGATTTGTCTAATTGAACAGATTTAGCTTGAGTAGGTTCAGCGATCGCCCTCTCCTCAGCCACCACTTTTTCAGCGACTACCGTATCAGCAGTAGCCTCAAAATCATGATATCCACTGCGAGGATACTGCTCTGGATAGGTCAAATAGTATTGCTGAGTCGCCGCCCAGTCGGGATGCTCGGGCGGCAAATTAAACAGGGGCACTACCGCAGCCGGTGCTACCGGATCGTTGATTAAAGCGGTTTGGAGCGATCGCACCCCACCCTGACCGAACTCCCTTGGCCACCGCCCCTGCTCTACACACAGCGCCGCCGCCATGCCCGCCGCCTGCCCAATCCCTAACACCACCGGCTGCAACCGCGTCGCGCCATTGGCAATATGCGACACCGAAATATTTTTTTCACAGACTAGCAGGCCATCTATTGATTCCGGCACCAGCGCCTCATAGGGAATTGTAAAGGCCGTACCCGTCCAGCGACCGCCCCAGCGGATTGCCTTCGGCGCAAGCGGCATCTCAAAGCCGGGATAGTGATGGTCGTTGGGATAATTTCCAAGGGCGATCGCGCTCATATCCCCACAGTCGTTCACCGGCAGCGCCGCCACCCGAGCCTCCCCTAGCGTCTCAACCATCGGCAGAATATCTCGCTCGCTTACCGTCACTAACCCCTTCACCCGGCGACTCTCCCGGTAGTAAGGCATCATCGCAAACCCACCGCCCGGTGAATACTTCGAAAACGGAAAAGCGTTCATCGCCAGCCCATAGGAATTCCCCAACCGTCGCTGAATATAGTTAGCAAAAGACTGACTGTGCCACTGCGCCTCACACCCATATTCTGCTCGCGCCGCCGCCGACTCAACTAGGCGATGTAGTCCTACACCGTAGTCATTACCGCAGTGCGGCCAGTTAATCATGAACTGATCGTCAGGCAATCGCCCATAGTTCAAAAACACTTCGCCCGCAGCAGCTTGAGCCGCCGCAGGATCGTCACTCGTCTCCGGCAGGTAGCTCGCCCAAGCCTGCCCAAACGTCTCATCTGGCGTTGCCTGAAGCGGCGGCGGAATCATCGGCGCAGCCTGCTCGCCGTAATCCTCCATCACCATCACCCAAGTCGGCGACTGCACCGGATACCGCTGCGTAATCTCGTACAAAGCATCCTCCGGATCGCTCAGCGAAACCGGCGCACTCGGCTCGTCCCATTCAGCCTGCGTCTCCCAACCCCAGCGAAAAGGCACCTCAGCCAGCGGCAGCAAATCCCCCAGCTCAGTCCCATCAATCGTAATCGTGGCGCAAACCGTCACCGACTCAAACTGTACGCCCGCCACATAATCGCCCTGCCGCAGCACCGCCTGAGGCGTCTGCCCCATAATCCATCGCAAATTAGGTAAAGCCTTCACCCAGTCCGCAAAAATCTGCGCCCCCACCGCCGGACGGTAGGTAAAAAAGCTCACCCAGCCGTTGCCCAAGCCACTCGGATGCCGCTGCCGTAGCTCCCACAAAAACTCACCCCAAATCCCCGTCTGAAACGCGGCTAGCTCATTGCCATCCGGTGCAGATACACCCGCCGCCGTCAACATTCCACCCAGCCAGGGCAGCTCCGAAACCAGCACGACGCTCACCCCACGTCGCGCCGCCTGAATAGCCGCCGCCGTTCCACCCGCGCCGCCACCCACCACCAAAACTTCCGCCGAAATAATCTCTGAACTCATCGTTCAAGCAAGCCACTCTACAAATAAGGCGTAATATCTTCACCTAAATCATCAGATAAATACGTCATCGCCCGAAACCGCAGGCCGACTAGCTGCTCGTAAAGCGGATTAATTTTGCACATGGGAGGAATGTGAACTGTTTTCCGCCCGAACAGCGTCACGTCTCGCTCGAACGGACATTGAGCCGGAACCAGCTTGCAGACAAATCTAGCTAAGCGAGGGTCATCTACGGTGAGACCATCAAGCCACTGGCGCACTGGCTTCAATAGCCGAATACCCTCAGCCACATCTGTTTTCGAGCCGGTCTCAGCCTCAGTAGAAGGCGTGTCTTCATCCAGGGCACTTAAATTCTCTAGCGTTGTTTGCAGCGCTGTCAGGGCCGCTGGCTCTATATTCAAAGCCTCAGAAAACGCCATCACTTGATCGTTCTCGGCTTGCGAATAGAGGCCATCGGCCAGAGCTACCATTACGGCCATCCGCAAAAAGTTCTGAGCAGCCGCGTCGCTTAGCCCTAAAGCTGCTAGCTCAGCAGGCTCAATCGGTGCTAGCGCATCGAATTCAACATTGGGCGCAAATTCAGACTCAACCATCGACCGAATCATCGCCTTTTCAGCTTCATCAAACTGGCCATCTGCCCAGGCAATCGTCAGTAGTCCTCGCAGCCAAACGCAAATTTGTTCAGAGGTGTAGACAGAGGTTTGAGTAGCAGAAGTCATGTTTTTAATCGTTATAACGACATTTTTGCAATTGAAAACAGTCGAAATTTAGGCGTTCTTTCATTCAAAGGTAGCTCGTATGCTCGTTTTCCTTTGTGGAAAGAATATTGCTATTCTAAACCCGTTTTTTCGGTGACGATAGTCTTTAGCGAATGATCTTCAGCTCAGTTTCCAAAAAAAAGAGGCTAATAAAAGCCTCTCAGAATGTTCGTTCATTTATCTAATTCAATGAGTGCTGATTAAAGCGCCCGCGCCACAAATCATGCCGACTTGTAGGCACCCACCGAAACAAAAAGCAGCGAGCACTCGTCAAGACTACCCGCTGATGACACATATTTGTCAAATAAAGTTGGTATTTCCTCGGGATCGCTGAAACTAACCGAGAAAATACCTACGTTACCTGTTACTTAGCTAACTCAATAGTTCTTCCAAACGTCAGCTCGCTTAAACTTCAACGACCTGACTATTCAGATCAGGCATTAGCTTACCTGTCCCGTTTTTCTGATCGGGTTCCTGCACCTTCGCTAGCATCTCGCGCAGGCTAGGTCCCTCTATCACTTCCTCTTGCAGCAACAATTGAGCGATCTCTTCTAGCAGTTCGCGATTACTGCTTAAAATATTCAGCGCCCGCTGGTGAGCATTCTCCACAATGCTCTTCACTTCTTCATCAATCGCCTTCGCGGTCTCGTCGCTCACCAACCGGCGAGCATTCGGCGCACCGCCATCGCCTAGAAAATTATTCGGCTTACTGCGATCATAAGCCAGCGGCCCCAGCACTTTACTCATGCCATAGCTCGTCACCATCTGCTCAGCCACATCCGTTGCCCGCTGCAAATCGTTCGCCGCCCCGGTCGTAATTGAGCCAAACACCACTTCCTCCGCCGAACGTCCGCCCAGCATCGTGGCAATCTGCCCCTTTAGCTCCGCCTCGTCTCGCAAAAAACGATCCTCAGTCGGCAACTGCAAGGTATAGCCCAACGCCGCCATTCCCCGAGGCACAATCGAGATTTTCTCCACCTCATCCGAACCCGGCATCGCCGCACCGACTAACGCATGACCCACCTCGTGATAGGCCACGATCTCTTTTTCCTTATCATTCAGTACGCGGCTGCGCTTTTCTAAACCCGCAACGACACGCTCAATGGCTTCCGCAAAGTCCTGTTGTTCTACCGCTTCACGATGATTGCGAGCGGCTAGCAAGGCTGCTTCATTGACTAGGTTAGCGAGATCTGCGCCTGCGAATCCTGGGGTTCTGGTGGCGATCGCCCTCAAATCCACCCCATCCGACAGTTTCACCTCACTCGCATGAATCTTCAAAATCGCATCACGCCCCTTCAAATCAGGCCGATCTACCAGCACCTGTCGGTCGAAGCGCCCAGGTCTCAACAACGCCGGATCTAAAATCTCAGGCCGGTTCGTCGCCGCCAGCACAATAATAGTGTCGCCTTCCACGCCAAAGCCATCCATCTCTGCCAAGAGCTGATTCAGCGTTTGCTCCCGCTCATCGTTACCACCATAAAAGCCGCCCGACGAGCGCGACTTACCAATCGCATCTAGCTCATCAATAAAAATAATGCAGGGAGCCTGCTTCTTCGCCTGCTCGAACAAATCGCGCACCCGCGAGGACCCCACGCCGACAAACATCTCAATAAACTCTGAACCCGAAATGCTAAAGAAGGGCACTCCGGCCTCACCCGCCACCGCTTTTGCCAGCAAGGTTTTACCCGTTCCCGGTGGCCCCACCAGCAAAACGCCCTTCGGAATCCGCGCCCCCAAATCAGTAAAGCGCTTAGAATTCTGCAAGAAGTCAACGATTTCAACCAGCTCAGTCTTGGCCTCATCTACGCCTGCTACGTCAGCAAACGTCGTCTTGGTGTCCTCATCTTCCACATACACTTTGGCCTTACTCTTGCCAATCGAAAACAAACCGCCACCGCCAGCACCGCCCTGACCGCGCCTCGTAAAGAATAGCCATATCCCTACGAAAATTAGCGGCGGCACCACCCAGCTCAACAAACTGCCAATCCAGGCTGTCCCCGAAGGCGGCGTTGCCGAAAACTCCACGCCGTTTTCTTGCAGCACTGTTGGCAAATTCAAATCAAAAACCGGCGTAGTCGTGTAGGTCGGCCCATCCGCCGTCAATTGATAAGTAATCGTTTTCTCACCCACCGAGGCGATCGCTACCTGATGGTCATTCACTTGGCTAATGAACGTGCTGTAGGGAACGCGCTCAGCCGTCTGCCCAAAAGAAGGCGGCACTAGCGTACTGCCAATCAGCAGCGCACTCAAAATCAAAAACACCCAGTTCACCGCTTTACGCTGCTGCGGCTTCTTATCCTTAATTGGCATAGCAATTCCTATCCGTCGTATAGGCTCTTAGTTTCTCTAGATAGATACATTCTAGCGAGGCTAAAGCATCAGAGGTCTCTGTCGAATGGTGCGATCGCCGTAACTGTTAAACTGTAGATAGAACCTCTCAAGCACACTGTCTTAAAGCCTGCTCGATGACGTATACCCTCACAAAACCGCTTACGTTCGATGAGTTTGTCGCTCAGTACGGCAATGATTTTCGCTACGAACTTGCTGACGCAGAAGTCATTGATATGGAACCGACTGGAACGCACGAAGCAGTCGGTGGAAAAATAGCTGCCAAAATTAGTATTGCGATCGCCAACGCCGATTTTCCCTGGTGTATTCCTCGAACCTGCTTGCTTCGCCCGTTTGGAGAGGTTGCAACCTCTCGTCGTCCTGATGTGGTTGTTTTGGACGAAATTGCGCTGACAGATGAACCCCGTTGGGAGAAAGAACCCGTTATTACGCTAGGCCGCTCGGTGAAGCTAGTCGTAGAAGTTGTCAGTGCTAATTGGGAGACGGACTACGCCCGAAAGCTTGAAGAATATGCACTGCTCGGCATTCCGGAATACTGGATTGTTGATTTTCGGGGACTGGGCGGGACTGCTTTTATTGGCAGACCCAAGCAGCCAACTCTCACAGTTTGCACATTGGACGCAGAGGAATACAAACAGCAGCAGTATCGACTAGGAGAGCCTATTTCATCGCCCCTGCTACCTGCCTTAAAATTTTGCTTGGACGACGTGCTGCCTCGATAGATGGACCGTCTGACGCGACAAGTGCGGCTAGTTAACTAAATTGATAGCCGCTGTCGATCCAGTAGTGCCAATCTGCGATCGCCTCTTGCGTATCCTCGTCAGTCCCAGGCACGGCAGATATCTGAGTAAGTGGGATGGATAGGCGATCGCCTTCACCCCAATCAATCTCTACCAACATGTCACGCTCACAATCATCCCCATCGGCCATGCCAACAACTTTCACAGTCTGGTTGAGTTTTATGGGAGATGTTTTGCGTTTTTGAATGCAGGTTGCAGTAAATGGAAACTGCATTGTGTCTGCCAGATAGTAGTACCAGCCCATTGCCTGTTCTTCTGGATCATAGGCATCTACCACTATCTCCATAGAGATGCGCTCTTCTCGATCTGCATTACGTTGAGGTCTAGTCATGACATTGCTACTCCTTTAATAAGGATCTCACCAGAATACGCATTAGAGTATCAACATCCTCAGGCACCCGGTAATTTTCTAATCCCTGGTCGATGTGCTTGGTATCCCGGTCTAATTGGCTGAACTGCCATAGGATACCAGTCGTCACCGCACCAATTAGCTGTTTCTGGGGAGAGTCCATCCACTGATCTAGAGCAATCATCTCAGCGGCAAGCTGCTTGAAGCCATTGGTGAGGTCTTCCTTTTTTGCCTCAATGACAATCATTTGAGTATCGGTTCTCAGCAAATAATCTAGCGAGCCTTGCAACTGTTCTGAAATTTTGAGCGGGTATTCAATTCTCAATTGGGCTTGAGTGTAATGAACCAACTCGGTGACTACCCGAGAAATCAAAATTTCCCGGCGGGCCATTTCAGTCGTAAGGCTAACAAAAGGAAGGATTTCGTTAATGCGATCGCTCAATTCCTGAAGTCGCCCCAACTCGCCCTTATACAGAGGCAAATTGAGCCGCTTGCGAGCCAGAGAATATCCAAAGTCTGCAACGATATCGTCAACTTCTGCGTTCAGGCTAAAGATTTGGCTAAAGGTATAAGACTCATTGGGATTTAAAACTTTCATATCAGCTATCCTAATGAGCTTTAGACTTTGCTAACAGCGGCGCGGCCTTCAGTAATGTCTTGGTATAAGGATGTGCCGGAGTCGCAAAAATAGTTTCCGTTGGCCCCATCTCCACAATTTTGCCACCGTTCATCACGGCAATGCGATCGCACAAATATTTCGCCACCCAAAGATCGTGCGTAATAAATAGATAGGTCAAATCCAGCTCGTCCTTAAGCTCCAGCATCAGCTCCAGTACCTGAGCCTGTACGCTCGCATCCAACATGCTTACCGGTTCATCGCAAATCACCAGCTTTGGTTTAGTAATTAGGGCGCGGGCGATCGCCACTCTTTGCTGCTGCCCGCCCGAAATATCTCCCGGATACCGGTCGTAATATTCCTCGACCGGCGTCAAACCCACCCGCGCCATCATCGCCTTCACTTTCTCTACCGCCCCCACCCGATCCGCCAGTCCGTGAATCAACAGCGGATCGGCAATGCCGCGCCCAATCGTCATCATCGGGTTCAAACAGGCATGAGGATCTTGAAAAATCATCTGAATATCGCGCCGCCGCGACTGCAACTCCGAACGCGACAAGCTGGTAAAGTCTGTTCCCAAAAAGCGAATATCACCCGAAGTTGGCTCTACAATCCGCAGCAATGTGCGAGAAAGCGTACTCTTCCCGCAGCCCGACTCGCCCACTAAGCCTAAAATCTCACCCGGATAAAGATCCAGCGAAACCCCATCCACCGCCCGAATCGGCTCCGGCGGCTCCTGCCGAAATAGCTTGCTAATTAAGCCCTGTTCCAGGGTGTAGTGCTTCACCAGCTTCCGCAAGCTCAAAATTGGCGCTTCCACACTTTCGTCTACCGCCGAGTTCTGCGCGCCCGCCGACTGGAGCTGATTCGCCGCTTTTAGCAGCATCTGCGTATACTCAGCCTGCGGATTGTAAAAAACGGCTTGCGTCGAGCCAGTTTCAACCAGCTTGCCTTCGTACATCACGGCAATGCGATCGCAATACTCACTCACTAGCGCCAAATCGTGAGAGATCATCACCAGTCCCATATTCCGCTCAGCGCATAGCTCAGTTAGCTGATCCAAAATTTGCGCCGATACGGTCACGTCCAAACTTGTCGTGGGTTCATCGGCCACGATTAGCTTTGGGTTCAGGACTAAAGCGAGGGCGATCGCCACCCGCTGCCGCATTCCCCCACTAAACTCATGCGGGTACTGCCCCCAGCGCTCTGAGGGAATTTTGACCGTTTCTAAGGTGGCGATCGCAATCTCCTTAGCCGACCGCTTATCCAAATCAGACCGATGCGCCAGCAGCGTCTCCACGCAGTGCTCCCCAATCGTCATCAGCGGATCGAGCCGCGTCATCGGGTCTTGAAACACCAGCGAAACCGCTTCTCCTCGAAACCGACGCAGCTCATCCGGCGAAAAATCTAAAATCGAGCGGCCCTCAAATCTGGCAGCGCCCTCAATTCGCGTAGCGGGCGGCAACAGTCGCATCGCCGCCCGCCCCAACGTACTTTTGCCGCAGCCCGATTCACCCACCAGTCCTAGCCGCTCGCCCGGTCTCAAAGACAGCGAAACATCGTCCACCGCCCAGGCAGACTGCCCCGGATAAGACACCCGAAAGTTCTCGACCGCAAACAGCGGCTCAGCCTCGGATACTTGCTTGGCAGATTGACCCGGTGAAATAGGAGGATGAACCATAGGTTGAAGCAGTCTAAAGCTTACTCATTGAATTTTCGCATCAAATAGCCCACCGCAAAATCGCCGTGCGGATGGCCCTTCAACAGATCGGCCAGCTCAAAGACTCGCGCGGCCATCTCAGGCCCCAGTTTCTCGACGACCGCCATTCGCTGCCGCTCTACTTTTTCTAACACGCGAATTCGCGCCTGCCAGTCCGGAGCGAACACCACCGGAATTTGGACATGCAGCCCCAACGCTTCGAAAATCTCCCATTCGCCTTGGTCGCACCACAGCCCCTCGCACCGCATTCAGGCCAGCATTAAGCGCCTGCCACCGCTGATAGTGCGCAGACGGCAACCAGTTTCCAGCGCAGTGACCACAGCGATACACGGCCAAATCTTTAGTCAGCTCGGCTGGGCTGAGATCTTCATCAGATTCTTTAGGACAGTGCACAGAGGGTTCCTTGCCGCAGATCGAAAGGGCGGCTCAAAATTGCATTCCTAGAACCCTACACCAAACTTGCAAATTCAGCCTGTCTAATCGAGATCGCCAGAATCAATCGCAAAGGTCAGCCACCATCGCGTCAACGAATCTTTCTAGCTGCGTTAAATGATCTTTGATTTGCGATCGCACGCTCACAATCGTCTCTGCCTTCTTCGCTGCTCGCAACCGCATCGCCCCAACGCCCAGCAGTTGTAGCCGCCGATGCCCTTCTGTCTGGCAAGGGCGCAGCCGCTGCTCTACCTCGGGAGTGAGGCTGACCTGGTTTAGGCCCGTTATGATTTTTTGAAATTCGAGCTGAAGCTGAGCGATGCGCTGAGGCACCGTTTTAGCCGCATCCTGTCTACTCTCAGGCGCGCTAATAGAAGTTAGCTCCCTTTGCAGTTCGCGGATGTCGTTTGAGAGCGATCGCACGGCTTTACACAGCGGCAGCGCCATAAAACACCCCATAAATTACAAATCTTACCCAGTAGTTATACTCAGCCAAAAAGTAAGGAGAAGCCTGAGATCGGCGCTGTTTAGGTCTTTGACTTAACAAGATGTGACTAAGTGTGACAGATTTGTCTATGATTATCTGCATAGGATACAGCATGTACTTAAAACCGTCTTTAACCTCAGGTTAAAAGCTCAAGCTAAATCGCTAATTCCTACTAGAGACGAGCTATTGCTCGTTTTACAAGCCCTCTTTTATCTACTTATAGGAGAGAGCGTTTAGGAGAGAGCGTTGTCGCTTAAGTTTCATTTTTATTCTAAAAAAGGTAATTCCACCTTAATCTAACTTCTCAATTCACCGCTATTTCTCCGAAAACGACTCCCCAAAGCGACGATTGCTTCCCCGCCTTCACATCCGCAAACCCTCAGTCACCACAGAGATTGTCAGCCATGACTGCAACAGCCCTTGCCCTTCCAAAAGATTGTTCGCTACCCGATTGGCTTTCCTCCTGTTTGCTAGAGCATGGCGCTGAAGTCGAGACGACTAAGGCGATCGCCGCCTTAGAAGACATCGCACCGGTCGTTGACTCAAACGATGGCGACGCCGAAAACCAGGCTGAAAACAAAGCTGCTATCAGCATCGCGCCCGTCACCGGAGAACAGCTCGTTTGCCGCGCTTTCGAATTTGCCTATCAGCTCCACAAAGGTCAAGAGCGGGCCTCCGGCGAACCTTATATTGCTCATCCAGTCGCAGTTGCGGGCATCCTACGCAGCCTCGGTGGGGACAACGCCATGATTGCCGCAGGCTTTTTACACGACGTAGTTGAAGACACTGAAGTCACCGCCGACGAAATCGAAGCCATCTTCGGCGCAGAAGTTCGTCATTTAGTAGAAGGCGTTACTAAGCTATCGAAGTTCAACTTCGATAGCAAAAAAGATCAGCAGGCCGAGAACTTTCGCCGCATGTTTTTGGCTATGGCGAAAGACATTCGCGTCATTGTCGTCAAGCTCGCCGACCGCCTGCACAATATGCGAACCCTAGAGCATCTAAAGCCCGAGAAACAAAAGCGCATCGCCCGAGAAACCCTAGAAATCTTTGCGCCGCTGGCCAATCGTCTGGGCATCGGTCGCTTGAAATGGGAACTCGAAGATCTCTCTTTTAAGTATCTAAAGCCAGTTGCCTACAGCGAACTCAAAAGCCTGATCGTTGAGAAACGGGCCGACCGAGAATCCAGACTAGAGGAGGCCAGTAAAACCCTCAAGGCAGGCATCAATGCGCTAGGCGTTGAGTGCAAAGACGTCAGCAGTCGGCCTAAGCATCTCTACAGCATTTACAGCAAAATGCAGCGGCAGCAAAAGGGCATTGACGAGATCTACGACATCGCTGCCATTCGCCTAATTGTAAACACCAAAGACGAGTGCTACCGAGCCTTAGCCGTTGCCCACGACCTGTTTCGTCCCATTCCAGGCCGCTTCAAAGACTACATTGGCTTGCCCAAGCCCAACCGCTATCAGTCTTTGCATACCGTCGTCATTGGCAATCACGGTCGTCCTATCGAAATTCAGATTCGCACCGTAGAAATGCACCACATCGCCGAATACGGCATCGCTGCCCACTGGAAGTACAAAGAGTCCGGCAACAGCCATTCCACCATCAGCACCAACGAAGAAAAATTCACCTGGCTACGCCAACTTTTAGACTGGCAAAGCGAACTCAAAGACGCCCAAGAATATCTATCTGACGTTAAAAACAATCTTTTCGAAGAAGAAGTCTACGTCTTTACCCCCGGTGGCGACGTTGTTCCACTTAGCCGAGGCGCAACCCCCGTAGACTTCGCCTATCGTATCCATACCGAAGTTGGCAATCACTGCGCCGGAGCTAGAATTAACGGTCGCATTTCCCCCCTCAACACCGAGCTAGAAAACGGCGACATCATCGAAATTCTGACGCAAAAGAACGCGCATCCTAGCCTGGACTGGATCAACTTTGTGGTCAGCACCGGGGCGCGCAACCGGATTCGTCAGTGGTATAAGCATTTTCATTATGACGAGAATCGCGATCGCGGCCATGAAATGCTCGAAAAAGTAATGGGCAAGAGTGGACTCGACACCTTACTAAAGTCAGACCCCGCTCGATCCGTCGCCGAACGCTGCAACTATTCCTCAGTGAGCGATCTGCTCGCTGGACTAGGCTACGGCGAAGTCACGCTAAACGCCGTTGTCAACCGGCTACAAGAAGCCTTCAAAGAAGCGCAGCCTTTGGAGCCAGCAGGCCCGCCTACTCTGGCCGACGAGATTCCCGTCAAGTCACTCACCCATAAGCAAGGCAGTCATGGCCACGCCCCCATTGCCGGACTAGAAGGACTCCTGCACTATATTGCAGGCTGCTGTCATCCTATACCCGGCGAATCTATTATTGGCACCGTTTCTGCTGGCGGCAGAGGCATTGGCGTACATCGGCAAACCTGTCCCAACGTGGAGAATATTCCGGGCGATCGCCTCCTCCCCTTGCAGTGGAACCAGCCCGAAGCCGAAAGCCAACAAAGCACCTATCCCATCCAGCTCAAAATAGAAGTCATCGACCGCGTAGGCGTCCTACGAGACATCCTGACTCGCCTCTCAGACCTTAAAATCAACGTCCACAAAGCAGGCGTCACTACCTACCCCGACTCCATCGCCGAAATCGAGCTAGGCATCGACATCCGCGACCACGAGCACCTCAACAAAACCTTCGCTCAAATCCGCAAAATGTCCGACGTGCTAGATCTCAAGCGAGTCACCGCTGTAGACTAAACGCATACCGACCCCTCTCATTCATGCCAAATCCTCTCTTAACGCTGCCCTACGAACCCGCTTTAGCAAGTTTGGGGGAGGACTATTTTGACGCGGTTGAACCCGCAAAATTTCCGCAGCACATCCTGCGCTTTCGCAATGATGATGTGCTGAGACAGATTGGGCTATCGGCGGATGAGGTGAGCGATCGCCATTTCACCGAAGCCTTCGGCGAATTCACAGGCCGCGATCGCTTCCTCGCCCTGCGCTACCACGGCTACCAGTTTCGCAACTACAACCCCTTCTTGGGCGACGGACGCGGCTTCCTCTACGGCCAGGTTCGCGCCGCCAATGGCAAACTCTACGACTTCGGCACCAAAGGTTCTGGCCCCACGCCCTACTCCCGAGGCGGCGACGGACGGCTCACCCTCAAAGGCGGCATCCGCGAAGTCCTCGCCTCCGAAGCGCTCCATGCCTTAGGCGTCAATACCTCCCGCACTCTCAGCCTAATCGAAACCGGCGAAGCCCTTCAGCGCGGCGACGAACCCTCCCCCACTCGCTCCTCCGTCATGGTGCGCTTCAGCCACTCCCACATCCGCTTCGGCACCTTCGAACGGCTGAAGTACATCAAGCGACCAGATTTAACTAAAAAGCTGTTAGATCACGTCATCAAAATCTACTATCCACACATCACCGCCGCATCTGAGCAAGATCGCTACGCCCAATTTTTTACTGAAATCTCTGAGCGTTTAGCAACCTTAGCTGCCCAATGGATGAGCGTCGGCTTCTGCCACGCCGTCCTCAACACCGACAATATGTCGATTACCGGCGAAAGCTTTGACTACGGCCCGTTTGCATTCCTAGACGAATACGATCCCAAATTCACCGCCGCCTACTTCGACTACTCAGGACTTTACTGCTACAGCAATCAACCCGGCGCGTGCTATTGGAATTTAGAAAAGCTAGCGATGGCGCTAGATGGCGTGGTTGATTTGGCTAATATGGAAGCGGGATTGGCGCAGTTTCAGCCGACTTATGCTGAGGTTTATGGCGATCGCCTCCTAAAAAAACTCGGCTTCCCCCCAAACCTTGCCGCCAAACTCCCTCAGTCGCTGCGGCCAAACCTCATCGCCAAAACCCTCACCCTCCTAGAAGAAGCCCACGTCGGCTATCACGACTTCTTCCTCACCCTCACCCAACATTTCAACCCCCAGTGGCAAACAAACGCAGAGCAAATCCTCTCTACTACTGCCAAAAACTCAGAACCTGCCGCCACCGAATTGCTCAAGCAATGGCGTCAGATTTATCATCAGGCGCTGAGCAAACTACCAAACGATCAGATGATAACCGTTCAAAACTGTCTGCAAAGGACGAATCCTAGAACAGTCTTACTACGCCCAGTTATCGAATCGGTTTGGGCACCCATCACAGAAGCTGACAATTGGCAGCCTTTTTATGAGCTACTACAGGAAGTTCAAAAGCCTACAGCGGTTTAAACGGAGAAAGTAATACAATTTCAGTCATTCTTTCTCACAGGGCTAAACTAGAAATAAGTCCACTGGTCAATATTTATGGTTGCTAACCCTATTTGCTGGACAATTCGAGATTTAGACCTCATGCCCGATGACGGCGGCTGGAAGCGGTATGAAATTATCAAAGGAGAACTGCTCGTGGCCCGCGCGCCTCATGTTTGTCATCAGGGTGCCGCTAGCAAACTAAACACCCGACTCGAAGTTTGGTCAGAAGCTACTGGTTTAGGAAACTCATTTCAGACCCCTGGCGTTATCTTTACCGATGTTGACGCGGTCATTCCCGATCTTGTTTGGGCCAGTAATGACCGGATAGAAAATGGCCTGGATAATGCAGGTCACTTTATCGCTGCGCCAGAGTTAATAGTAGAAGTACTTTCTGCGGGCGAGAAGAATGAGCAGCGAGATAAAGAACTGAAGCTTAAGCTTTATTCTCTTCACGGCGTACAAGAATACTGGATTGTGAACTGGCGCATTAAGGAGATTGAGATATATCGGAGAAAAGAAACAAGGCTTCAGAAAGTCGCAACGCTCAATACAATGGATAGCCTAACATCGCCCTTGCTACCAGGATTCGACTGTGCGATCGCTAGTCTTTTCCCGTCCTAGCGGTGCCAAACCACAACCCCACCCGGCTTATCAATTAAGGTAATTCCCGCCTCGCTTAGCTGATCGCGAATGCGATCAGCCTCCGCATAGTTCTTATCTTGTTTAGCCGCCGTCCGCTGTGCCACTAAATCATCCACATCCGAATCACTCAAGCCGCCTTCCGTTTCAGCAAAAACCTTAGTCTGAGGCTCTAGTCCTAGCACCTGCGCTAGGTTTGCCAAAGTTTGCCACTGCTGCTGCAATGCTGCGGGTTCCGCATCCGGCTTGCCTTCGTGAACAATCAAATTACCTTGACGCTGAAGCTCCTTTGCCAACCCAAACAAAACTGCAATCGCTCCAGGGGTATTGAAATCATCGTCCATTGAGGCGCGAAACTTCTGAACCGCCGCTTTATCTAACCTAGACTCAGCTTCAGACCAGTTTGGTATTTTGCTATTCCAATCACCAATGTGAAGATCTTCGTTCCAACCCAATGCTTCGCCATACGAATAGCCAAAGCAAAGACCTTCATTTAAGGTAGCCCAACCGTTCTTAGCCGCCTCAATCGTCTCAGGCGTAAAGTCTAGCGGCATTCGATACTGTGACTGCAACACAAACATCCGAATCGCCATCGGACTCGGGCCATCCGCCGCATCTAGCAAGCCGCGAATGGTGGTGAAGTTGCCCAAAGACTTGGACATCTTCTCGCCGTCTACATTCACCATGCCGTTGTGCATCCAGTAGGTCGCCAGCGGTTGACCGGTCGCCGCTTCAGACTGAGCAATTTCGTTTTCGTGATGAGGAAACTGGAGGTCTGCTCCGCCCATATGAATGTCTATGGTTTCGCCCAGGCGATCGCGCACCATCGCACTACATTCAATATGCCAACCCGGACGCCCCGCCCCCCAAGGCGACTCCCAGCTAGGCTCATCCGGCTTAGCCGACTTCCACAGCGCAAAGTCAAACGGATCTCGTTTAATCTGCTCTTCCTTCGCCGCATCCACCCGGCCACTCGCCCCCGCCCGCATATCATCTAGCTTGCGCCCCGAAAGCTTTCCATACCCCTCAAACTTGCGCACCGAATAATACACGTCGCCTTTGGCTGCATAGGCATAGCCCTTCTGCTCCAGCTCGTGAATCAGCCGCTTGATCCCGTCAATAGTATGCGTCGCATAGGTGTACTCATCCGCCTCTAGCACATTTAGCCGCGCCATATCTTCAAAGTAGGCTGCTGTATATTGTTGGGCGATCGCCCCCATCGAAGACTTTTCCTTCCTTGCCCGATTGAGAATCTTATCGTCAATATCCGTAAAGTTTTGAACATAGCGCACGTCGTACCCGCGCCAGCTAAGGTATCTACGGATCGTATCCCAAACGATATACGAGCGAGCATGACCCAGATGGCAGTAGTCATAGACCGTCACCCCGCAGCAGTACATCTTCACCTGATTAGGCGTCAAAGTCTTAAAAGCTTCCTTCTGGCGAGAAAGCGTGTTGTAAAGGGCTACGCTCATAGCAGGGCGGTTCAATCCAAATAATAATCGCTCCGTATAATAGTAAAGGGAAACCCGCTCGCTATGAGCCAGGTTCTTTAGCTAAACTCTTTACAATAGAGCCTGAACTTTTAACCGGCTGCCACCTTCGCCCGCAAAACTACTATGACTGCCACCACCCTTGCCCCCACCCCAAAAATGGACGACTCCAAACGGGGCCTCCCGGTCACTATCATCACGGGCTTTTTGGGCAGTGGTAAAACCACCTTGCTCAACCACATTCTGACAAACCAGGAAGGGCTAAAAACGGCTGTCCTCGTTAACGAGTTTGGCGAAGTTGGCATCGACAACGAGCTGCTCATCGCCACCGGCGATGACAACATGGTAGAGCTAAGCAACGGCTGCATCTGCTGCACCATCAACAACGACTTACTAGAAGCCGTCTACAAAGTTCTAGAGCGCTCAGACAAAATAGATTACTTAGTTGTCGAAACCACCGGCTTAGCCGATCCACTCCCAGTTGCCCTCACCTTTTTAGGCACAGAGCTACGCGATCTTACCCGCCTCGACTCCATCGTCACCGTCGTAGACGCCGAAAACTACAGCTTAGATCTCTTCAACTCTCAAGCCGCCTACAACCAAATCGCCTACGGCGACATCATCCTGCTCAACAAAATGGACGTTGTCAATGAAGCCGATGCCGATCTGCTAGAAGTTAAACTGCGCGACATCAAAGCAGATGCTCGTATTCTGCGCACCGATCACTCCAACGTACCGCTGCCGCTAATCCTGAGCGTCGGCCTGTTCGAGTCAGACAAATACTTCAGCAACGAAAAGGAGGCTAAGTCACCCGATCATTCCGAACAAGCTCACTCAGGCCACAACCACTCCGAGCATGACCACTCCGAGCACAAGCACGAAGCTCACGGCCACGACCACAGCAGTCACGCCAAGCAAGAGAGTCATGAAGATCACGCTAACTGCGACCACGATCACGGTAAGTGCGACCACGACCACGACCACAGCACTCATTCCCATCTAGATATAGATGGCTTCACCTCTATTTCCTTCGACCGCGTTCAACCTCTTGCTATTCGTAAGTTCCAACACTTTCTAGACAACCTGCTACCGGCCTCCGTTTTTAGAGCAAAAGGCATTCTGTGGTTTGACGAAAGCCCCAAGCGTCATGTCTTCCATCTCAGCGGCAAAAGATTCTCGCTAGAAGATGAAGAATGGAACGGTCGTCCTCAGAAAACTCAGCTAGTACTGATTGGCCAGAATTTAGATGAAGACACTTTGCGTCAGCAGATTGAAAGCTGCTTTTGCGTCGAATCCAAGGCGCGAGGCAAAGGCTTTGGAAAATAGCTCTCGACGTCTCCTAAATAGACGCGAGTGCTGATCCAACGATTAAAAGTAGAAGCCGGTCAGTTCGGCAAAATGATGCAAGTGTCCATCAAGAATGACGGCCCTATGACTATCTAGCTAGAAAAAAGCTAAATCGAATAGCGGCACGTCGCACTAATCGCAAGAAGCACTGTTCGCACTGAAACTTCGCTACAGGAAAATTTCACTAGCGTCAAGCATATGTTGTATAACGTCGCTAAGTGTTACTATACTTTTATTATTTATTAATCTTTTTAGGTTGCGCAAAAACCGAAAGACTAATAAAGTCCTGGCCTGTAAGGTAAAGAAACGTTAAGCCGTTTTTGCGAAAATAGTGTTCCTCTATATGTCACTCAAAAAGCATTCCCATCGTACGTCGGCGCGGTCTTTACCTATAAGACTTGTCCCCCCTGAGGAAAGGACAGTGTCTCAGCAGGTCGTTTTCTGCGACTTCGATGGCCCTATCGTAGATGTTTCCGAGCGCTACTATCAAACCTATCGGCAGGGCTTATCCGCAATAAAACAGCACATCCAGTACGAGTCTGGAGAACGGCTAACCCTTCAGCCGCTCTCAAAGCAGCGGTTTTGGGACATGAAGCAAAACCGAGTTGCCGATATTGAAATTGCGACTCGTTCTGGTCTGCCAGAAGCCCTATTTTCAGGCTTCATACAGCACGTTGAGAAGCTTGTAAATCATCCTAATCTACTCCAGTGGGACAGCGTTCAACCGTCAGCCTATGAAGCGCTGAAATATTTTAATCAGCGCGGTTTGCGGGTCGTGCTCGTAACGCTGCGCCATCCTAGACAGGTCGATGATTTTTTGCAGGCGCAGAGACTCACTCATCTGATTGCCGAAGTGTACGGAGCAGAAGATGTGAATGCAGCCCAGGCAAACCGAGCCGAGCAGAAATGTACGCTGTTGGAACGCGCGATCGCCCAACAAACAGCTCAAGGTCATCACACCCATAATAGCTGGATGATTGGCGACACCGAGGCAGACATTACCGCTGGCAAAACCTTCAATATTTCTACCGCTGCCCTCTCATGCGGCATCCGCAGCCAAGACTACCTGCACAGGCTCTCCCCCGATAGGCTCTACAGTTCTCTACTCGCGGCGGCTCACGAAGTCGCGAACATCACAGCGCTTCAGATCGCATAGTAGGTAGGAGTTCAGCTTCAGCTATTCGCCTACTCTCACCTTTTCCCACCAGCGCTTCAGCGGGTAGTACAGCGCAGGTGCCCATAAACTGCTCAAAATTGCCGAGCTAAGAGAGACGCGCTGGTGGTACTGCCAAATAGCGGCCAAGCTAAGGTATGGCGAATCATCGCCGAACAGATGGCGAGCCGTTAACTGGGTCGCCATTGCCGTCTCTGTGACAATCGCTAACCCAAAAACCACCAGTGCAACTGAGATCAAATCCTCTTGTAAGAAACGGCGCTGGTGAAGGCAAGCGGTGATAAAACCAGCGATCGCCAACCCCAACGCATGACTCGGAAAGGGCGCAGTCATGCCATCTTGCAAAAAGCCCAGCACCACGCCCGCCACCGCACCTTCAAAAGGCGACCGGCTAATACTCCAGGTCACCACCCAGATCAGCAACCAGTTCGGCCCCACACCCAAAATATCCATACCCGGAAATCGCGTCGGCAAAATCAGCAAACAAAGCAGCACAGACACCACAATCACGACCCAGTTCCACATCTGAAGCTTGCTGTCTTTATGGGAACGCCGAGATCTAAAAGAAGCCATAGAATCAAAGCTGTCGAGTCATCGGTTGGGTCATCAGGTCAAAGGCATAAACGTACGCTTACGGATTGTCATCTGTGACGATTTTGGCAGGCGCTGCGTCTACGTTCAACTTTGGCGTGAAAGGATGAATCGTCACCCACTCTAAGTTGCTCATCGGCACCGAAAGCTGAACAGTCGCTTTAGGCGCAGGGCTATTGCCCATATCGACTGAAGCGACTCTACCGACCGGGATGCCTTGGGGAAAAAGCCGACTAAACGAAGACGTCACCACCACATCACCCGCCTTCACAACCGGCGCTTTCTCAAAAAACTGCATCGTCGCCTGACTGTCCGTTTCGCCCTGAATGTAACCAGTAGAGCGACTGCTACTCACCTTAACGCCAATCTGACTAGTCGGATCGGTCACTAGCAAAATGCGAGCGGTATTCGGCGTCACTTCAATCACCCGGCCCACTAAGCCACCCGGCCCGGTAGCAATATCTCCCCGCTTTACCTTATCCGAAGTGCCCTTATTAATAGTAAGGTGCTGCCACCAATGGTCAGCGCTACGACCAATCACAGCGGCCAGCGTCGTCGTCGCTAGCTTGCTATTCTTGTCATAATCAATTAGCTCGCGCAGTTTTTGGTTCTGATTTTCTAGCTCAATCACGCGCTCCTGTAGCTCTAGCACATAGGCTTTCTCCAACCGCTGCTCGGTCACTTCCGACGGCTGAAAAGGCCCCGACACCAGTTGATAAACTTCCAAAACCAGCGCGCCGTTAGTCTGGCGAATGCCCAAAGCAGTCCCGATTGCTAGCAAAACTAGTCCGGCCCTGAGCGCATTCTTATCCCACCATCGTCTTAGAGTAAACATTCAATCTTCTGCGTACATCAAGGCTACAAACCGCGAGACTGAGCGCTAAACACCCGCTCCATTTGCGCAAAGTTTTCCAAGACTCGCCCAGTGCCCAAAACCACACAGCTCAACGGGTCGGCAGCCACATGAACCACAATACCGGTCTCGTGAGAAATCAGCGTATCTAGTCCTTTGAGCAATGCGCCACCGCCCGCTAGCATAATGCCTCGGTCGATAATATCAGCCGCCAGTTCAGGGGGCGTATTTTCTAAGGTTCTTTTCACGGCTTCTACAATCACCGAAAGCGGCTCGGCCATACTTTCTCGAATCTCAGGACTCTTCACCGTCACGGTTCTGGGCAAGCCCGAAAGCATATGCACACCGCGCACTTCTAGCGAAATTTCGTCATCGTCGGGGCTAGGGTAAGCAGAGCTGATTTTGACTTTGATTTCTTCGGCAGTGCGATCGCCAATCTCCAGGTTATTCACCTTCTTCATATAGCTCTTAATCGAATCCGTTAGCTCATCGCCCGCCACCCGCACCGACTCGCTCAGCACCGTACCTTGCAAGCTCAGCACGGCCACCTCAGTCGTCCCGCCGCCAATATCCACAATCATATTGCCCGTCGGCTCATCCACCGGCAAACCTGCCCCAATCGCCGCCGCCACCGGCTCATCAATCAGGTACACCATCCGCGCCCCGGCCTGAATCGCCGCATCCATTACCGCCCGACGCTCCACGCCCGTCACCCCGCTCGGAATCCCAATCACCACCTTCGGCGACACCAGCGACTTATTCTCATGCACCCGCCGAATAAAATGCTTCAGCATAATCTCAGCAATATCAAAATCGGCAATCACGCCATCTCGCAGCGGCCGAATTGCCTTGATGTTACCAGGTGTCCGCCCTAGCATCTTCTTCGCCTCTTCCCCGACCGCCACCGCTTCGCCCGTCGTTTCATCAATCGCTACCACCGAAGGCTCTTGGAGTACCACGCCCCGACCTGAAACGTAAATCAGGGTATTGGCAGTACCCAAATCGATACCCATGTCGCGCGAAAGAGATAAGCGGTTGAAGAAAGCCACAAGCTAGGAGTCCGTATTAGTTAAGGCGAGCGTAATTATAACGAGTAGTTTGACGATTCGAATGGATTTTATTACGTTTTCCATCTAGCCGTCTAGTCAGCCGTCCCACAATAGTCGAATAAGTCGAGTCATCTACAATCCTCACCGCAAACTTTAGTGCCTGCCACCAGCTATTCAATCCGAAAAGCCGCCGGTCATCAGCAGAACCTTTGTACTCGTAATCAGGTAATATTCGCTACTATGTTGAAATGTCTGTACTTCTTAGATTGTACAGAGGCAAGGGTTGCTTTTCCGTGAAGTATGACGGCTTCTTAGCCATCTGTAGAAACGGCTAGAAGAAACAGTCAGAGGCAGATCGAGCAACGAATTAAATCAAGGAATCTAGATTATATGAGCGTGAACATCGTCACTCTAGTAGGTCGAGTCGGCAGAGACCCCGAAGTCCGTTATTTTGAGTCTGGCAACGTGCTAGCTAAATGCGGCCTAGCCGTCAACCGACGCACCAAAAACAGCGACCAGCCCGACTGGTTCAACTTAGAAATTTGGGGCAAAACCGCCGAAGTCGCCGCTAACTACGTCCGCAAAGGCAGTCTCATCGGCATCACTGGCTCCGTCTATCTTAATAGCTGGCAAGACCGGGCCACTGGCGCAATGCGCACTAGCCCCGTCATTAAAGTAGATAAGTTAGATTTGCTCGGCTCTAAGCGGGATAATGAAGCGCCTATGGCCTACGGCAACGACGAATTTTAGGGTAGTGCGATTCTCCACGGGAGAGGCTACGCCATTGCGTACCTAATAAAAAAGCCCTGAATCTACTCAGGGCTTTTTTATTAGGCAGATATAATCGAGACAAGTACCAACAGCCATACCAAGATTGAATATAGAGCAGCCTTGTAACCGGTGAAAGCCATCTATGACATTCACTTCCATACGCTACAAAACCTATGAGGAATACCTCCATTCTGACCTCGGCCCAGACGGAATTTTTCGCCTGCTCAGCAACGGAGAGGTCATAGAGTTGCCACCAGAAGACGAGGAAAATATTTGCATTGCCACAGAGCTACTGTTTGTCATCGGCCAGTTTGTAAAGCCGCGATCGCTAGTAAGAACCAGCTCAACAGAAATTCAGGTACGCCCAATTGGTGACGGTCGAGTCAATAGAGCGCCTGACTTAATAGTGCTTCGCCTCGAACATATTAAGGAACGCTCAATCAATAACTGTCAAGTTTTCAGGAATAGCTCTGTAATTCCATT
>QBMC01000062.1:0-15400 GCA_003242035.1 Nodosilinea foveolarum
CTCGATACCGATATAGCACCGCTTCGACGAACAAACGATTATTTTTGGCTGTTACGCCAACATCTCCAGGACGGCCTGGTAGCATATGTTCTATCCTTTCCCATTGGTCGTCGCGCAGTGCATATCGCCGAGTTGTCATTGTTCTTATCGTTATCGTCTCTGCTGTCATCATAAGAATGGGGCACAAACTCTACCTCTCTCTAATTGATGACACGCCCTAATACTCTCGTACTGCATATTTCCATACGTATGTTCTCCACTTGTCTTTTCGCTGCAAATCTAAAATTTCAGCCTAAATCGGTAATTTGCCACCGATTTCGTAATTTCAAACACAACTAGGCAACAGCACAAACTGAATTAGGTTTAGGCAGTGCTTCACCAGCAGCCTCATATGCAATAACCAAAGATTCAATCGCTTCAATACCCTGAGCAACGGCGTCTTCGTAAGTATCACCATGAGTACGCCACTGCTGCCCTGGAAAGTCTGGAAGGCCTACTAGAAAGCAGTCATCTTCATCTGACCACTGAATGACCATTTGATATTTGAGCTTATTTATCATGACCGTTTCTCCTCCACTTCTCGAATAGCGCTTAAAACATCATTCTCTTGATACCTTTTAGCGTCAGAACCATTCTTTCCAGAAACCGTTATCTTGCCTGGATAGAGCGGATGCACCCAGTTTGTATGACTTCCCTTGCCAGGTACTTCTTTAAACCCTTCCTTACGCAGCAGTTGCTTAAGCTCTCGAATTTTCTTTGGCATTATTCTGAACTTTTCTTATCTGGAAAAAACAGAATCGATTTGACCCAGGGACAAAGACTTAAAACTTTAGCCGGAACCGATAGTTCGCAACCGATTCTACGATCCCAATTGCAATAAAGTTCGTCAGCAAAGCGGATCGCCCATAGCTCATCCAGGGGAGCGGAATGCCCGTAATGGGTGCGAGACCTATCGTCATACAGATGTTTAGGACCGCCTGAAAGACAATCATCGAAAGTACGCCGACTGCGAGTAAGGAGCCGAAGTTGTCCTTAGCATTTTGAGCAATCATGACCAGGCGCAAACAAATTAGCCAAAATGCTAGCAGCAGCGCCAGTCCGCCAATGAATCCTAGCTCCTCTCCCACTGCCGAGAAAATAAAGTCGGTGTGCTGCTCGGGGATAAAGCTGAGCTGAGTTTGCGTGCCATGAAAGAGACCTCGACCCCAAAGTTCGCCTGCGCCAATTGCAATGCGAGACTGAATTAGGTGATAGCCGCCGCCTAGCGGATCTTTGTCGGGATGTAAAAAGAGAATAAGGCGATCTTTTTGGTAATCCTTGAGGACGTTCCACATAACTTCGCCTAGTTTGCCAGAGGCTAAGTTGACGACAATGGCAACAATTGCGCTGTAAAGCGACCACCTAGGCAAGGAGCGAAAAGCCACGATTCCCATGGCGACGACCCAGACAATCCAGGCGGGAATTGAGATCTCGAAAACAATGGCGGAGACCAGTGGCGAAATCATCAGGATCAGCCAGCCGGGGTGGGTGCCGCTCCAGTAGAGCATCCCCAGGGTGATGGCTCCGAAGACGAGTGAGGTGCCTAAATCGGGCTGCAAAAATACCAGCGCCCAGGGCACGGCTGTGATGCCAATGGCCTTAATTACGCCGTAGAGCGTGGAGGCATCCCGGTCTTTGAGCGTGGCGGCTAGGGTGATAATTGCGCCCAGCTTGGCAAACTCTGAGGGCTGCACGTTGAAGCCAAATACACTGATCCAGCGCTGAGCACCTAAGCCTTCGGTGCCGATAGCCATGACGGCCAATAGCGAGGCGATGGTGGCTCCGTAGATAATCCAGCGCCATTGCAGCAGCACTTCGTATCGGCTGCGAGCAATCCACAGCGCTAGGATGGTGCCAATAGCGCCTAATATTGCATGGTTAATGGCAAAGCTGTTCTCGCCAGTGTATTTTTGGGTGCTGCTAATGAGGATACTGGCAAATATGGTGACGCCAATCGGGAGTAAAAGCAGCAGCCAGTCTACTCCCTGCCAACCTTGCAGCAGCCTTTTCCAACGTTTCTGTACCCGAAAGGATGAGTAGGTCGTCATGTGCGATCTTGATCTAAATTTTATTTAAGTTAGCGCAGCGATCGCAATTTAAGTGAGCGCCGCGACCGAAATTTTAGCGGCGGTTTTTTTGGCAATGTCCATTAGGGCTTTAGCCGCAGCAGAGTCGGGGTCGGCTAGGACAATGGGCAGACCGCGATCGCCCCCTTCTCTCACCGGCATTTCCAACGGCACTTTGCCCAAAAACGTCACCCCTAATTCTTCCGCTGCTTTCTCACCGCCATCCGAACCAAAAATGTCGTATCTCTTATCAGGAGCATCGGGCGGAATAAAGTAGCTCATGTTTTCGACTAGGCCCAAAATAGGCACGTTTAGCTGCTCGAACATTTTTAGGCCACGCCGCGCATCCGAGAGGGCAACGGCTTGTGGGGTGGTGACGATGACTGCGCCTGCCAGCGGGACGGCCTGAGCCATCGTGAGCTGGGCATCGCCAGTGCCGGGTGGCATGTCTACCACCAAGTAGTCTAGGTCGCCCCACTGCACCTGATATAAAAACTGACGAATCACGCCGTTGAGCATCGGGCCGCGCCAGACAACCGGCTGATCTTTCTCGATTAAAAATCCCATCGACACCATTTTGACGCCGTGGTTGAAGGCGGGTTCTAGTACCTGCTCGCCGTTGTCGTCGCGCACGGTCACACTTGCCTCGCTTAGGCCCATCATCGTGGGCGCGTTCGGGCCGTAGATATCAGCATCGATCAGGCCGACCTTTGCACCGGTTTTGGCGAGGGCGACCGCGATGTTAATGGCAACGGTGCTTTTCCCGACGCCGCCTTTCCCGCTAGTGACGGCCAGAATATTTTTAACGCCGTCAATGCCGGTTCGATCTGGCAGGGGCTTTTGCTGAGGCGTTTCAGCGGTAATCTCGATATCTACTTTTTCGACGCCGGGTAGGGTGCGCACGGCTTTCTCGCAGTCTTCGCGGATGAATTCGCGCAGCGGGCAAGCCGGTGTGGTCAGCACCAGGGTAAAGCCGACGTTGCCGTCTTCTACCGTTACGTTGCGGATCATGTTTAGGTCTACCAGGCTCTTTTGCAGCTCCGGATCTTGGACGGGCTGAAGGACGGCTAGGACAGAGGTTGGATCGAGCGTTTTGACCATTTTAGAGAGACTTTGGGGGGGGTGAGGGCTGCTAAAAGGAGTGAGCAGGCCAGTTCGACGGCTGAATTGGACGACTGAAACTGTCTAGTGAGCTGCCTAGAAATACTAACGTTCAATCGACCTTTAACTCTGAAGCTTTAACGAAAAATGTCTGGCCGAAAATGTTTAGCCAAAAATGTCTGACTGCTGGTTGTAGCGATCGCGCCGCTGCTTCGAGTCGGTGGGCTGAATAGTTTCCTGTTCGGCAGCTTGAACAAGCGCAGCCGCAACTTTTACGGCGTGAGGCTTCATCATGGCCCAAGCTATAGGCGATAGCCAGCCGCTGAGCGTGATGGAGTACAGAACGCAGGTGCCGCCGCAGATAGTGGAGACAATGCGGTAGGTAACGCGCTCTTGCAGTCCGGGGAAGGGGAATAGCCGAATGCTGAGCAGTTCTCCAGGCTGTACACGCTCTACAAAAACCTGGGTAGAGAGGGGAAAGTAGCGGCTACAGACGCGATAGATCAAGCCGGGTGTCGCAGTTTGACCGTAGGGTGCGTTGGTAGAAGAAATAAGCGGGTGCCAAGTGGCAAGGCTAGCCAAGTCGGTGACCATTTGCCAGATGATTTCGGCGGGGGCAGTGCTAGCTGTCCAATAGTTACGCTGGCGGTTGGCGCTGTCTTTCCACTGGCCGTGCGATCGCCAGTTCGACAAGCTAACTTCAGCAAAATCTGGCTCCAGGGCCAGCTCGCTAGCGGGTTCAAGGCGTTCGTTGAATCGTAGAACACCCCAACACTTGACTAGCCACGCTTGAGCGTCTGTCTGCCATCTCGTGAAACAGTTCGCTAAAGACTGAGGCGTTCGATGTTGAGCAAACCAATTCATCATGAGGAACACGGCATGAACGGAAAGACCCAAAACGCGGCTTTGAATCTTCTGGATCTAGCTAATCTTTCAGACGTTAATCTTCTAGGCTTAGCTTAAGGGCGTCAGTGCATCTACTGAACCTTTGATCCCATCTTAGCGAGGGGCCTAAAAAACACACACCCTACGCAGAGGGAGTTTTCCGCCAGAATGAGGGCTAGAAATGGCCCGAACGCTTGCTAAATGGGCGGCATTTGTGCTCAGGATAGAGAATGTCACAGATTGTCACGCTCTGTTTCTAAGATGAAATAAACGCTTCCAAATCATGTTTGACTAGAGAAAGGATTGTTCTGTTACATAGCTGCTATGACTGTATCCCCCATCAATGCCGAACGCCCGAAGGCTTCTGCTACCCCGACTTTGCCCCCAGAAGGCTCACGCGAGCGAGTTAGCACCGCTTTTAAGGGTTTGCAAGATCGGATTTGCCAGAAGCTCGAAGCGGTGGATGGCACCGGTAAGTTTCAGGAGGACTCTTGGCAGCGGCCCGAGGGTGGCGGTGGCCGCTCTCGGGTAATGAAGCAAGGTGATGTCTTTGAGCAGGGAGGCGTGGGCTTCTCTGAGGTGTGGGGCGACAAGCTGCCGCCGTCGATTTTGGTGAAGCGGCCTGAGGCAGCGGGCCATCAGTTTTATGCGACGGGCACTTCAATGGTGCTGCATCCGCGCAATCCCTACCTTCCGACGGTGCACCTTAACTATCGCTATTTTGAAGCTGGCCCGGTTTGGTGGTTTGGCGGCGGGATTGATATGACGCCTTATTACACCACTGAGAAGGATGTGGCGCATTTTCATCGCACTTTGAAAGAGACGTGCGATCGCCACAACGACCAGTACTATCCCAACTTCAAGCGCTGGTGCGACGAGTACTTCTACCTCCAGCACCGCGACGAGCCTAGAGGCGTCGGCGGCATTTTCTTCGACTATCAAAACGGTCAGCGCGGCGAGCTATATCGCGGTCACAATCAGGACGGCCCCGCAGCGCTCTACAGCCAAAAGGCAGGCAGCGCCCCGCAGCGCACCTGGGAAGAGATTTTCGACTTTGCGGTAGACTGCGGCGATGCGTTTTTGCCTGCTTATGTGCCCATCGTAGAGAGCCATAAAGACGACGAGTACGGCGAAAGAGAGCGCGATTTTCAGCTCTATCGCCGGGGCCGCTACGTAGAGTTCAATTTGGTATACGACCGGGGGACGCTGTTTGGCCTGCAAACCAATGGCCGCACCGAGTCTATTTTGATGTCTTTGCCGCCGATGGTGCGTTGGGAATACAGCTACGCGCCCGAACCGGGAACGCCCGAAGCCAAGCTTTACGATGTGTTTTTGCAGCCCCAAGACTGGGCAGAAATGGCTGTTTAGACTAAGCGTCTGTTTCCCGGACTCGTGTCAGTCAAGAAAGCCTCCAGAGAATCAGTTTTTTGGAGGCTTTCTATATCTCCGTGAAAGCGCGCAATCCTTGAAGACTAAGCGATGCCTGGGTTTATCCGTAGTGAAAGGTATCTCCCCGCTGGGCATATTAATCGTTATGTGCGCCCCGGCGCGCCCAGTGATCTTATTAAGAGTGGCATCAACAGTATGGAGCAGCGAACCTTTACGACCCCTCACGGCAATGAGGTAATTATTCTCAATCCGCTAGGAAGATTAGATATCACAACGGCTTGGCAGTTTCGGCTCAGGCTTCAAGAGACAATTTCAGAAGCGACTCCTCACATTTTGGTGAACCTCAGCGAAGTGAACTTTATTGATAGTTCGGGTCTGACTTCTTTGGTAGCTGGGATGCGCGATGCCGATAAAATTGACGGTAGCTTCCGCATTTGCAACGTGCATCCAGAAGCGAAGCTGGTGTTCGAAGTCACTATGATGGATTCGGTATTTGAAATTTATGACACCGAAGCGGAGGCGCTATCGGCTCCTTGCAAGCAGGCAGTCGCTTAGGAAATTTCTGATTTCGGCCCTAATTCCAACGATACGAATCTTGCTTTAGCAGGACAAACGGCCCCATTAGGGCACCCCATAAACCCTGGCCTGTGTCAGGGTTTATGCCTTTGTCATAGGTTTTGAGTTCTAAAACGCTATGCTTTTTTTCGATGTCGAAGCCCAGATAAACGTACTTTCGCTGTTTGCCGTACTCGAATGAGCAAAATTTGCCCTCTGGCAGTTTTGACTGAAATCGGTAGTCGGCTGCGCCAACGCTTTGATACTGAATGTGCGCGGTGCTGTTGGGCAAGCTCACCAAATCGTCTGCTGTTATGGCGTTTAGCAACGCGGGTTGAGTCCCTGCCCCGCGAAACTGAAGCGGATTCTTGAGCGCAAAATATTCTCCCTGTATCTGCCCAGATTGCTCGGTGAGCTGTAAAACGCGCTGCCGGTAGGGTGGTTTATCTGAAACTGGGCTAGCTTGCTCTAAAAGCATCGTGAAGGTGTCTGAGTCGGAAAGGCTGGGGATGGGTCTTTGCCAGAGGCGAAGATGCACGTACCAGGAAGGGTCAGCGGCGGCCTGAGCTTTGTTTTCAAACTCGCCAACCAAGTAGGTTGCCAGCGTTTTTAGGGGAGAAGTCGTCATGGGTTGCGGGGCGGTTATTCAGGCGATATTAGCAAGTCAAACTCGTATCTTTTTATGCCATTTGGCTAGAAATATCTTGGCAAAGCGGCCCCGTCGCGTAACAATATGTTTACAAAGAACTTTTGAGCGTTTATCTAGTGAACAACGTCCGCACGGTTTCAGATACAAAGCGAGCCTTTTATAGCACGCATACTCGCCCCATCAACGCGATTTATCGCCGTGTGGTTGAAGAGCTGATGGTGGAGATGCATCTGCTCTTGGTCAATAACGATTTTGACTATAATTCGCTTTACTCGCTAGGCGTGGTTGGCGTATACACCCGCTTTATGGCAGGTTATGAACCCGAGAGCGATCGCGAGTCTATCTATAATGCCATTATCAAGGCGGTGCAGGGTGAGCCTGAAAAGTATAAGGCTGATGCGGCTGAAGTGCTGGCTGCTGGCAAAGCTTTGCCGTCGCTCGATGCGTTTCGCTCGGTGCTGAATGAGGCGAAGACGGACGGGAATGGAGATTCGCTAAAGGCTAATTTGCATAAGATTATTAGTAATCCTAAGTTTAAGTACAGTCGGCTGCTGGCAACGGGTTTGTACAACGTGCTAGAAGAGATTGATGGGGAGGCGATCGCTAACGAAGAGAAGCGCAACGCCCTGCTAGACGAATTAGCCGAAGCGATAGGCTTCAACAACGAGCTGCTGAAAAAGGATATCGATCTCTATCGCTCTAACCTGGAGAAAATGGCGCAGGCTCAAGAAGTGATGAAAGACATGATTGAGGCTGAGAAGAAAAAGCGAGCCAAGCGCGATCAGGAGAAAACCGAGCGCGATCAGAAGAAAGCGGAGGAAGCCCTGAAGAACGCATCTGAGCCAACTGACACCCCCGTAGATAATGCAGGCAGTGCGGCCGAGTAGATTTGGCTACTGCTTTTAAGCGAAACCCGCGAAGTCAGGTTAGCCCGGTCTGGAGACTCGGGCCGATTGAGGAAACGCTAAGAAAGGGTTAGTCGATGTAGCTCACGACTTCTTCAGTGGGATAGCGAACTTTTGACTTGTCGGCAGCGTCGTCATCTTCGGCGCGATAGCCCGCTGTGCAAAGGACAACTGCTGAGTATCCCTGTTTGGATAAGCCTAAAATCTCGTTGTACTTACTGGGTACAAAGCCTTCCATTGCACAGGTGTCGATGCCTAACAGTGCAGCGCTGTGGAGGAAAAAGCCGAGTGCGAGATAAACTTGCTTGGCCGACCATTTATCTGGCTGTAAGGGAAAAGGCGGATCTCTCAGATACCCTTTGATCAGGTTTGTGAGTCCTTCTAACTTGTCCTTAGGTACATTGCGAACTTCAGAAACGCGATCTATGTAATGCGGGATATCGTCTACCCCAATATCTTTTTTGATGGCTAAGACAACTAGGTGAGAGGCTTCGGCGACTGTGGTTTGGTTAAAGGAATATTCTACTAATTGTTCTCGCAGATCTAGATTGCGAACGACAAAGAATTTCCAGGGCTGCATTCCAAAGGAGGAGGGCGCAAGTACCAGGCTTTGTTCTAAGGCTTTCCATACGTCGTCTGGAATTTTTTTGTCTGGGTCAAACTTTTTGGTGGCGTAGCGCCAGTTGAGCGTCTGAATGATTTGCTCTGGCGTTAGATCTGGTTTGTTCATGTTTGTTTTGGGTTAAAGCTGAATATTGCGGACAAAAGGATTCGTGAATTGGCTACATACGAACTTTTACCGTGGAATGGCGGCGATCGCATCTATCTCAAACAGCATTTTATCTCCCGCGAGGCGAGGAACTGGAATAAGTGTGCTAGCAGGCTTAACCAAATCGTCAGGCCACAGAGCATTGCGTTCGGCTGAGATGAGCTTTTGTTTTTCAGCATTATGATCGACTGAGAGTACCGTGATTTTCACAACCTGTTCTGGCGTTGCACCTGCTGCTGCTAGCGCTATGCAAAGATTGGCAAACGCTTGCTTGAGCTGCGCCTCAAAGTTGCCCATGTTGCCTTGCGGATCTCTTCCACCCTGTCCGGCGATAAATATCAGGATTTTGTTAGTAGGAACGACGACAACGTTGGTAAATCCGTAGTGGGAAGGGTTGCCTAGTTCGGATGGGTTGAGATGCTGAATGGTTTGTGTCATGGTGAGTTTTGGATTTATTGTTTTAGATTGTTGTTTTGAGCTGTTGCTATTTCGAGCTGTGGGGTTGGTTGCTGCTAGTTTTTGATCTGGCTTTGCTGGCCGATAAGAACGCTGATAAGCACAATCGCGATTCCCGATATTTGAATGGTTGAGAGTGTTTCCTGTAGAAAGAAGTATCCAATGAGCGTTGCCACTACTGGACTGAGCAGCCCTAGATAGGAAGCGGCTGTCGCGGTGAGTTTGTCGATGCCTCGAAACCAAAGCGCGTAAGCTAGTGCAGTGCCAATTAGTCCTAGATAGATAAACCCCCAGAGGTTAGTTCTAGTGATTTCAACAAATGGCCCTTCTGTAATCAGGGCCACCGGTAGGAGCATCAGTCCGCCGATGGTTAGCTGCCATGCCGTAAAGACTATGAGAGAAACAGGTGGGTGCCATTTTTTGACGAGTACTGTCCCTAGTCCCATCGCACCAGCTCCCATGAGGGCGGCCATTATTCCGATGGGATCGAGTTGTGCTTCGGGGCTAAGGACAAGGAGCGCGACGCCAATGAACCCTGCGATCGCCGCCACCGCAGACAACCAAGAAGGCTTATTGCCCAACAGCGACCAGGCAAAAAATCCAACTAGCAGCGGCTGAACTGCGCCTGTTGTTGCCGCCACTCCTCCCGGCAAGCGATAGGCTGCGATGAATAGCAGCGCCTGAAAGACGCCGATGTTTAGCCCGCCCAAAATCAACATACGCCACCACCAAACGCCTTTGGGCAACTTTCTGAGGCCGAGGGTGAGTAAGAGACCAATGGGGAGCGATCGCATAGAAGCCACTAACAGTGGATGGTCTGGCGGCAATAACTCAGTCGCCACAGCATAGGTAGTGCCCCAAGAGATAGGAGCGATCGCCGTGAGCAAAATGTCTGAAAAGCGAGAAGCGGATGCTTTCATTAACTATCTTTATAATAAGATACTCTATATCAAGATACTAGCACCTATCTTAGGAGTAAGATACTTAATGCCGAGAATGTTAATTTGCCTAGACGCTTTGCTTTGGCTGCTAAGATTGCTGATATTAAAGGACTTGAAGGCAAGGGTTGAATGGCTTCCGATCCCGTTGACAAGATTTTGTTGCAGTGGCAGAAAGAGCGTCCCGACTTAGACGCTTCCCCCATGGGCATTGTTGGCAGAATTGCCCGACTGCATAAGTATTTGCAGAAGTCACTGGGAGAAGTTTTTGCGGAATATGGCCTGAATCCTGGCGAATTCGATGTGCTAGCGACGATGCGGCGAAATGGTGCACCGTATCAGTTAACGCCAACTGAGTTGTATAACTCGATGATGGTGTCTTCTGGCACGATGACAAACCGGATTGATAAGCTGGAGCAGCGGGGATTGGTAGAGCGCTTGGCGGATGTGCGCGATCGCCGAGGCACACTTATCAGCCTTACGGACAAAGGCTTTGACCTGATCGAGAAAGCCGTTGAGGCTCATGTTGATAACGCGCATCGCATCCTTAGCGCTTTGGAGAAGTCCGAGCTAGAAGATTTTGCGGGAGTGATGCGTCAGCTATTAGTTTCTCTAGAGGAGTAGTTATTGACCCGCTAGCTAGCTAATCGGTTCCTTTAATAGCTTTGATGTAGCGCTCTGCTGATTTTTGAACGCTAGCTTTGGCGTTAGTTTGAACAATCGCATCCCACCACGCCCCGTAAATTCGATCAAATTGATAAGGGGCTACGGCGTCTACAATGTGGCTGACCTTGGCCGCAGACAGCGGAATGTAGTTTGGGTAGCTGTACATAAAGCTTACCCAGCGCCTATCGGCGACGACTTGAATGACATCGCCAGTCAGTAACGTTCCGGCTCTGCCTGTCCCTGCCAACCAATGACAAACCGTGCCGCCTGCAAAATGTCCGCCTGCTCTAATAATCGTGATGCCCGCTTGAAGTTCGAGCTTATTTTCTTCCCAGAACTGAATGCAAGGATTAGGGCGCATAACCCATTGACGATCAGCGGCGTGGAGATAGAGTGTGACGTTGAAGGCGATCGCCCATTCCACCGCAGAGGCGTAGTAATGAGGATGGGAAATGGCGATCGCGCTCACCCCACCTAGCGCATTCACTCGTTCAATAGTGTCATCATCTATCAGGCTCACACAGTCCCACAAAACATTGCCCGCATCGGATTGAATGAGTAGCGCCCGCTGAGCGATCGCAAATTTAGGCTCTGTGCCAATGCCATAAAGATTATTTTCTAGCGAATCGATGCGGTTGCGGTGGCCTTGTCTCAGTTCTGGCAGCGTCGTCCATTGCTGACCGCCTTTGCCCACGTACTGCCGCTCGTCCTCACAGATGGGGCAGTGCTTAGGCGCTTCAACCGTCTGCGCAAACTGAGTCCCGCAAGTGATGCAAATATAGTGAGTCATTCACGGTTCTCTTCTTCAATTCTTTTGGGTGCGATCACCATATTATTCTGACTGAGGCTCGATGATTTGAACCTCGGTGGGGGTTTCGCTCGGTCGGCGAGCTAGACCAAAAATAGCCAAGGCTAACAAGACGACGGCGATGGTTGCCCAAAGCCAAATGTCTTTGGGCACCTCAGATTTGCCCAGATGTCCGGACTTAATGCGGTCAGAGATGAAGGGTGACGGCTCATCGTCGATCAGGTTGGGATCTTCGCTATCTATAGGCTCGATGGGTGGTAGTGGCTGAAATCGCGGCAGGCTAGGGCCGGTTGCAGAACCCTCTATGGGTGTTGCGTGGGCAGAATCGGTAGTCGGTTGGGAAGACGGTTGGTCAGTCATTGCGGAAACTGGGCGGAGGTAGATGTGAGTGCGAGTCGGTTAGAAAGTACCACTTTGGCAGACGTTTTGCTGTGCGCTAGATCGTTATCTGGACTTTCGGCGGGGCAGCTTTTTTAGCCAGGGCAGGTAGGGGGTGGCATGGAGCATGGCCATACAGGCCATCAGCCAAAGAAAGCCCAGGCAGTAGCCGCCTATGATATCGGTGGCCCAGTGTGCGCCGACTCGCATACTGCCTAAGCCCATGAGGATAAGCCAGCCGATGACGATCAAGTGGAAGCGACGACTTAGATGTGGATATTGGGTGGCTAGCAGGTAGGCGATGAAGAAGTAGAGAATAGTGTTGCCGGTGGCATGGCCGCTGGGAAAGGCTGCGCCGTGAATGGAAGGATCGCGCTCGAAGGGTGGGCGGTCTTTGTCGAACAGCGGCTTGAAGACGATGCCGACCCAGTAGAGCGCTCCAGCGGTGGCGATGGAAAACCAAAGACCTTCTTGCCACCATTTTTTGATGAATAGATAGATGACGACAATGGCGGTGACCACGCCTGCGGATTCGGTGTCGCCTGCGTAGTAGCAGAGGGAGAGAATGTTTCCCCAAAGTCCGGTGATGTTTTCGCGTAGCCAGACAATGAGGTCGGCTTCAAATGAGAAGCCGATTTGGGCTTGGGTGAGGGCGCAGAGCAGGCTGAAAAGGAGGAGGGCGATCGCCCCTGATATCAGTCGAGTAGGGCCGAGCTGTGCGATCGCATCGGGAAGTCGTTTTGTCCAAGCTGGCGTCATTTGGCAATCCACCCTTAATGTCGTTGTAAGGCCAAGCAAGAAGTATAGCGAACGATACTATTTGCCTAAGCGTAGCTAAGGACAGATTGGCGAGATAAACACCTGCTGATCGTTGACTAGCGGCTTGCATGAGTCGGTAGTAGGGCTAGCCAAAATCTCGCGAATGTTTGCTTTTTGGCTGTCGTCTTCAAACAGGGCGTAGCTTTGAACGATCTCGTAGCTGCCTACCAGGAAGTCTGCGCCGTCGTCTTTGGCGGCTTTTAGTCGCTCTAGTGAAACGTCTTCGGGTTGAATCAGCCAGCCTTTGCGGTTGGCTAGGTATAGCAGGCTAGGGTCGCCGCCAGTGGTGGCAAGAACTTTGGCATCGGGCGGTGTTTGCGCCTGGATTTGCTGAGCAAGCTGATAGACCTTGGAGGTTTGGATATGCTCTGGCTGCATGTAGTCGAGGCTGTAGATGAGTGAGCTGGTAACGAAGGTGAGCACTAAGGCGGTAGAGAGCCAGAAGGTCGGGCGAGATGCCGGTTTTGTAGTTTTATGAGATTGGGCGATCGGGCGATCGCCCCCATCGCCAAAAACGCGACTAAAAACCTTGCCTACAAAAACCAATCCATAAAGCATTACAGGCAACTGATAATACTCGTGAATATAGCTAGAAGTAGGCGCTAGCGCATTGGCCAGCAAACTACTTGCCAGCCCTACTTCCCACAGATAGTCGGCAGCTTGAACCCGCTTATAGGTCAGCCCAATTAGCGCAATGATGAAGCCAAAAACGGCGAAGTGACGGACGGCTAGCCGAAAAAGAATGTCTGACCAATATTCAATAGAGAGCAAATCGTCCCAGCTATAGCGGTCGGTGTCGTTTGACCAAAAGCCGAAGGTGAGACCGGTGTCTAAGTAGATTTGGTGGGCGTGGTGATACCAGGCAAAGGTGACGGCGAGCAGGGCGATCGCGTAAATCCAAAGGTCTAATCGACGAAAGATTCGGGTCTTGAACTTGAGAACGGCCAGGAAGAGTAAGGGAATGCCCAGGTAGATCAGCGGTAGGACTTTGGTGAGAAGAGCGATCGCGCTCAACCCCCAAGAGAACACTAAATCCCGTCTTTTCTCCTGAACTGTCCACCGTTTGAAAAAATACAGTCCGCCTAGCGTACTCATCATCACCAGTGACTCGGGCTGTACCGTTCTGCCGTAGAACACGCTCAGCGGCAAAATGGCGTAGAACAGCGCTGACCAAAAGGCAACAGATTGATCGAAGCACAGTTCGACCAGGCGATAGAGGAAGCAGAGTCCAACTAACGAAAATAGAACGGTGACTAAGCGAGCGGAGGCCGTATGGTCGCCCGTCAAGCGGTAAAGCCAGCTAACGATAGCCGGATAAATCGGAAACTCGGTTTCAGCGTAGCCGCCGCCGCCCCAGTCCACTTGAGGGTAGAAAAATCGCCAGAGGTTATTTAAGCCAGGATGCGATCGCTGCATCTCGTAGAAGTTGCGAGCCATAGCAGCGGTGTCGGCCTGTCTCCAGGCGTGGATGCCGATGATCGGGCTGTTGAAGTGGTAGAGGCGAGGGATGAGGGCGATCGCGCTCAAAAACAACAGTGGAAACCGTTGAATGGCCTGCACAGCCGAAAACCGCATTTTATTCTGGTTTGGCATCTGGACGTTGAGGAAGGGACTTTTGAGTCAGAAACCCGCTGCGACGAATCAGGCGCTTCTGTCTTTGGCGAGCAAAGGCTTGTAAGTCTACATTGCGGTCGGTTTCGTCAACAATTTCGCCCGTGAGCACTTCCAACGTGTCTTCTAGCGTGACGACGCCTGAAACGCCGCCGTACTCGTCTACGACTACCATCAAATGCTCACGCAGCGACTGAAAGGTTTTAATCAACAAATCGGTCCGCTCGGTATCAGGGACATAGCGAACCTGCCGCATCACCTGACGAATGGGCAAATGGCCTTTGCCCTGCACCAAAGCTGTCAGCAATTCGGCCTTTAGCGCCACGCCAATAACGTGATCTAAATCTTCTTCAATGACCAAAATACGCGTGTGCTGCGAGCGAATAATATCGTCTTGGATGTCCTTCAAAATGGCATCACCCGGCAAAGAGGTGATGGCGACACGCGGCGTCATGATATCGGCAGCTTTAAGGTCATTCAGCCGAAAAACCCGGTCAATCATCTCTACTTCATCATCTTCGATTAACCCTTCCTGGTAGCCCAGCACGGTCAGCAATTTGATTTCTGACTCGTCGGTGATGGGGCGTCTGCCGCCTTTGGTGAGCGGGGCGGTGATGCGCTCTAGCAGCCAGATTATCGGCGTACAGATAACAGTAAGGCCGCGTATCGGAATCGCAATGTAAACGGCAATTTGTTCGGCGTAGCGCTCGGCGATGGTTTTGGGGAGAATTTCGGCAAACAGAATGATCAAAAAGGTGAGCAGCCCAGAGAAAATGGCCAATGCCGTATTTTGAAAAACTCGGCTGGCAATTTGGCCGACGACGAGGGTGCCGACGATGTTAAAAACGTTGTTGAAAATGACTAGGCTGGCGATGGGCCTGGAAATACGCTGCCGAATCGAGAGCAGGGCGCTGACCGCCGGACTCTTTGAGGTTTGGGCCATCTGCCGGACTCGCAGCAGCGGGATCGAGAGCAAAGCGGTTTCGGAGCCGGAGCAGATAGCTGAGCCGATGATGACAATGAAGACGGCGATCGCAAGTTGAATCATGAACGTAGGTGAGTTGGGCGGCTGTGGGGTTAAACCATGTCATCGCGGAGCGAGGCTGATATGATGCTTGCTAATTGTGATTGTTTGGGACTTCGGTTTGCATTCGCCTTATGAGTGACACCATTTTAGATGTTCAAGGTCTTACCGTAGAATTCGCTACCGATGGCGATGCGGATCGAAATAATGTGGTTGCGGTGGATCGGGTGTCGTTTCAGGTGCAGCGCGGGCAAACCCTGGGGATTGTGGGCGAGTCGGGGTCGGGGAAGTCGGTGGCTTCGCTGGCGGTGATGGGGCTGGTGCCGGTGCCGGGAGAGATTA
>QBMC01000062.1:15410-21809 GCA_003242035.1 Nodosilinea foveolarum
AGATTACGACAGGCCGCATTTTGTTTTGGAATGAGCCGGGGGGCGCGCCGATAGATTTGCTAGAAGTGCCTAAGCGAAAGATGCGGCGCTATCGGGGCAATCAGGTGGCGATGATTTTCCAGGAACCGATGAGTTCGCTCAATCCGGTGTATACCTGCGGGTTTCAGCTTATTGAGGCAATTCGGCAGCATCAGCGAATTTCGCAAAGGGCGGCTCGCGATCAGGCGCTAGCTCAGCTCCAGGAGGTGAAGCTGTTGCCGAGTGATATGACAATGGCTGAGGAGATTGCGCGAGAGCTGGGATCGGAGAATAGCACCCTGGTGGAGCGAGAGATCAGGCGGCGGAAAATGGCGTTGCTTAATCGCTATCCACATCAGCTTTCGGGGGGCCAAATTCAGCGGCTGATGATTGCCATGGCGCTATCGTCCAATCCGTCGCTGCTGATTGCGGATGAGCCGACGACGGCGCTAGATGTGACGGTGCAGGCGACGATTTTGGATTTATTGCGCGAACTGCGCGATCGCCGAGGCATGTCCATTATCTTCATCACGCACGATCTGGGCATCATCGCCGAAATTGCCGATCAAGTAGCGGTAATGTACGACGGCGAGATTGTAGAAGCTGGCTCTGTACTGGACATTTTTGAGCAGCCGAAGCATCCTTATACGCGAGGACTCATTGCCTGTCGCCCGCAGCCAGATCGACGCCTGCGTAAGCTGTTTACCGTGTCGGACTATATGGAAACGGTAGTGCAGCCAGACGGCGAGGTAACGCTTCAGGCAAAGCCAGCGCAGGACTATGGGCCGGGGTTGCCACCGGTAAATGAGATTTCGCCGCGAGAGATGCAGATTCGGCTGGAGTCGCTAGAGGATAAGGGGCCGCTGCTGACGGTGGAGAATCTGACGGTGGGCTATCCGGTGCCGGGGGTGCTAGGTAGGGTGAGCCGCCCTGTGATGGCGGTGAACGATGTGTCTTTTCAGGTGTATAAGGGCGAGACGTTTGGATTAGTGGGTGAGTCGGGCTGTGGTAAAACGACGCTGGGTCGGGCGCTGCTACAGCTACTGCCGCCAATGGAGGGGCGGGGTTGGGTTTGGGGGGGCGATTTGACCCGGATGAGCGGTCGCAAGCTGCGGCAAAGACGGCGAGAGATGCAGATTATTTTTCAAGATCCGTATAGTTCGCTGAACCCGCGCATGAGTATTGGAGATGCGATCGCCGAACCCTTAAAAATTCACGGCGTTACCAAGGGCAAATCTAATCTGCGCGATCGCATTCATTACTTACTAGAGCGCGTCGATCTCGATCCAGCGTCGATCAACCGCTATCCGCATGAGTTTTCGGGCGGGCAGCGGCAGCGGGTTTGTATTGCCAGGGCGCTAGCGCTAAATCCTAAGTTTATTGTGTGCGATGAGTCGGTTTCGGCGCTAGACGTGTCGGTGCAGGCGCAGGTGCTGAATTTGCTGAAGGAATTGCAGGCGGAGTTTAAGCTTACCTATATCTTTATCTCGCACGATTTGGGCGTGGTGAAGTTTATGAGCGATCGCATTATGGTGATGAACGAGGGCCGCATTGAAGAAATTGGTCCGGCTGAAGACATCTACCGTCGTCCGCGCCGAGACTATACGAAGCAGCTTATTTCAGCGATTCCAGAAGGCACCGTGGAGCGGATTCAGCGACTGCAAACTGAGCGAGAGATTGCTCAAATCAAGGCTCCTATGTGATTATTGAATGCTTAAAAATTCTAAGATCGTTTCCTGATGCCGATACTTTGAGCCGGATCTCTGTATAGAGAGGCAAATGGTAACCGGGGACGCATGGAAGATTTATTGGAGGAATTATTGAACGTGCTAGCTCCGCCTTCCGGCACCGGATCTACCCACCAAAAAGTGTCCTCAACCAAGCAGCTTACGCTTAGCAACGGGGCTGCGGCTCAGAAGACTCAAAGAAATGGTCTTCTGGCTAGTCAGAAGACGGCCCCGGAGGCTGCTCGTAAGGCGACTGAAAGGATGAGTCAAAAGACAGCTCGACAGTCAGATCAAAAATCAGATCAAGACATTAGCGATTCGGCTGTCAATAATGGCTCGTCTACCTTGATGATGGTTGCTTCGCTAAGTAATTCAGCCATCGACCAGTTACTAAAAACTGCCCAATCCTTAGATATTTCAGCCGATAATTCGCGGGATATCGCCATAGAATCACTCTTATTTGACGCAGGCGTTGCCGTCCCAGAGGGGGTAGGCCATCAGGTCTTTAGCACAAAAGATAGACAAGCCCATCCGGCGACTTTTGAAATAGCCGAAGCAGATGCATCCCAGGACTCTCAGGTGCTTGAAGATCGCGAGGCTGAGATTGATGAGTCTGTGATAAGTGCCTTTGACATTGGCGACTTTGAGGAGGATGCCCACGCTACTGAGGAGGTTGAGGCGAATGAGCTTACTGCTGCTGCTGCTGGTACTGGTTCTAGTTCTAGTGATTTTGATCCTGACGATCTTGAGTTAGACCCCCCCAATCTAGAGGCGTTGGGTTTTGGTTCGGCGAAAGATACCGAAGAACGCAGTGAGGAAAATTTTTATGATGCTGATGATCGCTCAGAAACGGCTAGTGTTTCGCTAAACGAGCTAGTGGGCGCGACGGAGCAAAACTTTTTGGCTCGATGGTTCAAACGTTTGGTGGGTGCTAGCGCGGCTGGACCTGAGGCGTCTGAGCTATCTGAACCCCGGCTGTTTGAGTCTGATTATAGTCAGCGCGAAACTCAGTCTAAATCTGCTGCTAATCATGATGCTGAGAATTTCGATATACGCGAAGACGAGGCTAGTGAGGCGGTGGACGCTGCCGTAGAAGCGATCGCAGAACCGAGCAATGATTTGTTTGTAACTGTTGATGAGGTGGCTGAGCGATCGCCCGATGAACCGTTAAACCCTCTCTCGACAGAACAGCTTTTTGAGCTAAATATATTCGATCTCGATGATTTCGAATCGGACGCTGCCAGTAAGGACGGTTTCGACGAAGACGGTTTCGATGAAGATAGTCTGCTCGAACCCTTAGGCGAAAAAGCGTGGCTCAGTGAAGCTGATAATGCCAATGAGTCTTTGTACGCGGCGGCAAAAGCGGGCGATCGCTCGGGCGTTTGGGCGGCTTTGGCGGCAAATGCCAGCGTGAATGCGCTGAGCCTGACGCAGCGAACGGCACTGTCTACTGCGGTGGAGTTAGGCCATGTGCCGGTTGTAAAAATGCTGTTAGAAATGTGCGCCGATCCTAACCTGCCTGATGTTGCGAACGGGTCGCCAGTGCGCTATCCGCTCATGGTGGCGGCAACCGAGGCGGCTGAGCCGGTGCGAGATGAGTTGCTGCGCCTACTGCTGGCTAGCGGCGCTAAGGTTAATCAAGCGAATGTGATGGGTCAAACGGCCTTGATGGGGGCGGCAGAGCACGGACATGTAGACGCGATGCGGCGGTTGATTGAGGCGAATGCTGATTTGGATGCGCAAGATTTGCTGGGGCAGACGGCGATGCTGCGAGCTAAAGGGCGGGGACATAACGGGGCGATCGCGCTGCTACAGGAATCGTCGATGGCTAGAGAGCGGGCGATCGCCTTCCTAAAAGCAGTGACCCAGGGGAACTTGACGGCGGTGGAGCAATGGCTGGCGGCGGGAATAAGTGCGAATACCCAAGTGGCCCGAATGAGCGGGCTAACGCAGGCGGCGGCTAGAGGTGAAGTGGCGATTGCCAAGCGGTTGATTGAGGCGGGGGCTGATATTAACTATCAGTTTTATAAAACTGACCCAACGCCGCTGTTTCACGCTGCTTATAGAGGGCAGTTGGAGATGGTGGCGCTGCTGCTGGAGGCGGGCGCTAGTCCTCGCCTATCGTCAGGCTATCCGATTGGGGCGCTCGACTATGCCGAGATTGGGCAACAAAAAACGGGTGACGCCGCCGCCTTTGAACCAATTGTGGCGCTGTTGGCGACCCTGGCACGTAGGTAATCGCTACAGACGAATGCGATATATCGTTCCTGTCACGACGCGTTCGTTTGGCCCTGGTGCGGCCGCTTTCTGCTTTTCAACTTTCAGCTTGGCCCGTTTAAGGGCATGACAGAATCCGCCCTTGGTAGATCTATCTGGATCGCTTAATAAGCAAATGCCGGTTGGCGACAGCACCGTCTGAATAAAGGTAATTAGCGCCCCAATGTTGCGCTCTTCGTAGATGACATCGGCGGCGAGAATCAGCGGGACTTGAAGGTGGGGCGGAGTGCGCCAGTCTAGCGGGAGGGTTTCGAAGTTGTCGAAGCCGTTGGCGGTGGCGTTGCGGGCGGCAAAGTCTACGGCGGTGGCGTCGTAGTCGCTAAAAATGACGTGGTAGCCCAAAGACAGCGCGACGATGCCGGGAAGACCCACGCCGCAGCCAATTTCTAAAGCGGTAGAGCCGTTGGGTAGCGTTTTGGATAGCTCTGTTTGCTGGGCGACCAGGGCAGTTCCTAACATGTGGGCGGCGGGCCATAGTTCTGCCCAGTAGGGCATGTATTCGTCGGCGTTGAAGGCGGCTTGAGTGCTGGGATGGTCGAGGAGCTGGTCGGCGTTGCCGGGATAGGCGATTTGGAAGGTGCGATTCTTCTGCAAAGAGGCTTTGCCAGCGCTGATTTCAACGGTTTGGTGGGTGAGCTGGCTAACGGCTTCAGCGGGAGTGGCGTGCAAAAAGGGCTGATTGCTGGTGACAGACATAGCATTTGACTTAAGCAGTGAAGCCCTGATTCTACATGCGAGTTAGAATTTTTACCTTAGACTGTTTCTCTGGCTCTAGCCCTGAAAGATCGACAAGGTCTATCAAACCATCTTTAATCAGCCGTGAGAGCGTAAACATTAAGAAAGACTCTCTATCATCATACTTACCGTCAATCTCGTGCCTCTTTGCACTGAGATAGTCGTGCAGTTGCCAAACATCTTCTATCTGCGAAATCAGGCCAGCATTTTCTCGAATACTTTTAATTACCGCTTCGATTTCGCGATCGCGCGCGCCTTCGAGCGCCGCCTGAGCAATTTTCTTTTCTTCTGGACTCCACTGGACTTCGGCCTGCTGCATTTTTTTTGACAAGGGTACTGATAGCGATTGCTGTAAACAAAAAGCCATTCTCTTTTAGATACTTTGAAAACAAGTACCCGAAAAAGAATGGCTCTCTTCTAAACGAGTTGAAAGTTGTCCTAATAACTTAGCCTAATGCCTTAGCGGGCAAGCGGTCTTAGCGAACGAGGTTCATTAATTCTTTCGGAGAAGCTAGCAGGTCAATCGCTACAAAAAAGATTTTGCCTTCAGGATTTAGCAAAAACCGCCAAGCAATGTTCATCCCAACAGCCGCGCCAAACCAGGGCGTCTGGCACTTTCCAGTTACTTTGACAGGAGTGAATCCATCTTCAGGAGACTCCGCAACGCCTCGCTCAGGAATTAGCTTCAGGTTCTGACATTCTTCTCTAAAGAATCTTAGAATCGCCTCCTTGCCGACCAGAGGCTTACGGAAAGGAGGCTGCAAAGCGCCATCTGCGGCAAACAGCTCAACGAGGGCGTCGAAGTCATTCGCGTTCAAATTGTTCATGTAGTTCAGCACGGTCTGGTTGCTGACGCCTTCAATGGCTACTTGAGTGCGATCGCCGATAGACTTAGGGGCCATCACTGGCTCCGAAACTGTTTGATAGCTGCCCATTTTGCTGGTGTCGTAGCCCATATCTACAACGCAGTTGCGTAAAACGCTGATCTGCTGTCCGGCTTCTAGGCTTTTAATAGACTGTAAAATAGCGTTGGCATTCGCAGAAAGCTTGTAACCTTCTGGAATAGGAGCCACTAGACCCTGTTCCATCAGCTCGCCCAGCGTGTTCCAAAATCCCAGCTTGATGTTAGTCGTCCAGGTCGCGTAGGTGCGCGAAACTTCAGTATCAGCTCGGTTTGCCAAATCGCACATGGTTTGCGACTGTTCTAACGGCGTCATTTGCTTAATCTTGTTTAGCGTCAGCTCAGCGAACTGCATGTTTGCAGCGCCGGGAGCTGCAACTGTAATACCCTGGCCCATATCGAGGTAGGCAAACCAAATGAGGGCTAGCTGGTCTTCGGCACTGAGCTGGGAAAATCTAGCTGTGGTTGCTGGAATATCGTCCGCAGAGCGGGTGCTAGGGAAGATATTGCGAGCAGTTTCGATAGTATATGGCATGGTTTTTTGGGATAACAACAAGATGGAATATTAAAGTGAAAGGTTGAGTAACCCACTCACTTCCGAAACCCCTAATGCTAGCTATACTCAACGACTAGCTGTAATAGAAGTCTAATTTTTACTAGCTTTCAGCGTTTGTAAACGTATCTTAACCTGAAGGGGTGACACAACGCTCGAAGGCTATGTGGCATATAGGTTTTGCCTTC
>QBMC01000063.1 GCA_003242035.1 Nodosilinea foveolarum
GAAGGCAAAACCTATATGCCACATAGCCTTCGAGCGTTGTGTCACCCCTTCAGATCCAGAGGATGAATGCAAGCTCATACTCCAGTTTCGACGGTGCTAACGCAGATTGGTGAATCCTTCAAGCTTCTATTGTTTATCGATAAAAGACCGATCTCGACCGAGCAAATTAAGCTAGTTCGGCAGCAGATAAAAGCGCTGCCTGAGAGTGAGGGCATTAGTTTTGACATTGTAGATGTCTCTAATCAACCCTATTGGGTCGAGCACTTTAAACTGGTGGCTACGCCCGCACTGATCAAAGTTTCCGCCGATGCCCACCAGGTACTCACCGGTTCAGATATTGCTTCGCAGGTCGCCCACTGGTGGCCGCGCTGGATCAAGGAAAAGGAGAGCCAAATAGCCCAGGAGAATTCGGCGAGCCTAAATTTCAAGGAAGGCGTCAACCAACTGGACGATGGCGGCAAAACGAGTACCCTGGCTGTGAATGCGGTGGCTCAATCTACAGAAATTCTGCGCCTTGCCGACGAAATATTTAAGCTCAAACAAGATCAGGAGAGCTTGCTGGCTCAGGTGGCCTTTAAAGATCGCATTATCGCGATGATGGCTCACGATTTGCGCAATCCGCTGACCGCTGCTTCTATCGCGATAGAAACCTTGGAACTCGCCTACGAGCCAGAGACTGTACAATCCAAAAAAATTACGCCTAAGTTAACGGCCCATCTGGTCAAGATGGCTAAGGCCCAAATTTGTACGATTAACAGTATGATTACTGAGATTTTGCAGGCGGCTAAAGGCTCTGGCGCTGAGATTCAGGTGTCGCCTCAGTCGTTGGACGTGCGATCGCTCTGCCACACCGTCATGGACTCCTTTCAAAGCAAGCTAGAGCAAAAAAAGCAGACCATCGACATCGACATCCCACGAGACTTGCCCGCCGTCTATGCCGACCCAGATCAGGTTCAGCGAGTACTAACCAATCTGATTGACAACGCGATTAAATACACCCCAGCTAACGGTCAAATTGCGATTATTGCCCTGCATCGTACGACCGAGGAAGTGCAGATTAGCATTCGCGATACGGGGCCAGGAATTCCCAAGGACAAACAAAAAAGCATTTTTGAAGAGAGCTTTCGGCTAAAGCGCGATCAGTTAGAAGATGGCTACGGGTTAGGATTAGCGCTCTGTCAACAGATCGTTCGCGCCCATTACGGGCAAATTTGGGTAGATTCCAAGCGAGGCGAAGGTAGCTGTTTTCACTTCACGCTGCCGGTTTATCGGGGTTAGCGCTCTAGTTGGCACCTTCGATCAGCTTTGCCTTCATTTCGGCTAGCTGAGTCTCTACGTTCCCCTGTCCTTCTAAATTAGTGAACTGATCTTCTAGCGGATCTCGCCCAAGCTCTCTAGACACCTCAGCTTGCGCCTCCAGATCGAGCACTCGCGACTCCATTTTTTCGAAGGCACCCACAGATCCGCCAGTGCCAGCAATCATGTCGTTGAGGCGAGCGCTCGACTGGGCCGCTCTAGCTCTGGCAATGTACATATCTTTTTTAGTTCGAGCGTCAGAAATCTTGCTCTCTAGCGTCATCATGTTTTGCTTGAGCTGACCCACAATGTCTTTTTGCTGCGCAATTTGAGCCGTTAGCGTCTGCGCGGTTTGAGCGTAGGTTTGTCTGCGAGTCAGCGCTTCTCTAGCGGTATTATCCTCGCCTTTTTGCAACGCCATCTGCGCTCGGCTGTACCATTCTTGAGCGGTTCTAGCGGCCTGTTCGCCTTGCCTTTCGGTACGTTTTTGAGTAGCGATCGCCTGGGCCACTGCCTGCCGCATGGTCACTAAATCACTTTGCATATCAGCGACCGTTTGCTGCAACACCTTTTCAGGATCTTCAGCGCCATTGACCAAACCATTCACATTAGAGCGAACCAGACGAGAGAAACGATCTAGAAGTCCCATAGTAATCAGTCAACTTTAGCAGTCACATTAAGTCGTCAGGATGAGCGTCAGCCTATCTGCCCAGGTCGCCTCAGATACCCTCCGCAATTAGAGCATAGCAAGTTGGAGTCGTAACCGGATCGCCCTATATGAGTGTTGATGTACTATTCGGTCGTAGGCCCATAGACGAAAGCCGTCACACCTTGATTTTTGACATCGTCTATAAATTGTTGAGCCTCTGTGAGGTTGTCAAATGCTGCAATTTGAATCCGATTTCCGTCTGAAAATGAACGCACAAAGGCTTCTTCGATAATTGCTCGGACGTTGGTTAAGTCTTGCTCGGTTGTAAAAGGTACTGTGACATAGTATGTGACGCCTGCTGGCACTACCGCAGCTTGAATTCCACCGGGCGCAGGTTGCCCCTCGATAGGCGGCAACTGAGCAGCCGTCGGCGGTAATCCGGGCAGTGATTGATTGCCGGGATTGGTGGCTGGATCAATGGGATTAGGAGACATTTTTAAGGAGCTGAGATTGTCGAGTTCGAGATCAACAAATTCTCTTTCTGACAGGTCTGGGCCGGGTGGATCGAAGGTTTTTTCTTCCGCCTCGGCAATCACAGCCTCGTCTTTACCCTGAAACAGATTAGCCAGTTTCTGCATCATCGTTGGACTAGATACTATGTAGCTAACACCTAATCCCGCGATTAGTCCAAACAGCCCTAGTATTGCACCCGCTAGCAGCGAAACCGTTTTACGTCTAGGCTTGGGGGCGATGTCTACTGGCTCGGGCATCGGAGGCAAATCGTCTAAGCTTTCGATTAGCTTCTCGGAAGACGCTAAATATCCACTGGGCGTAGAAATGTCAGAGGCACGATATGTAGGAATAGCCGTTACGTTGACAATTGAACTTGATCTAGTCGAATCCGATTCAGGCGAACCCAACGAATCGCTAAACTCTGTGCTACCGGATTGCTGAATGAATGCTTGATCTAAAGAACCCATTGCTGCTAGCGGGTCCAGGCTCTGACCGGTTAATCGCCGATTGGGGGGTAGCGGCGGCGGCGATCGCAGACTAGCTGCCGGTGATGTGACGGTGATATTGGCTACGTCGATATCGAAGGTGGAATCGTCTAAATCGGCAAACACATTGTCGCTAGCTGCACCTTTAGTCAACCGATTGCGCCGATAGCGGTTAAGCTCAGATTCTAAGTTGACGTTGAGGCTGCTTAAGACCGGACGCAACCGTGGCGATAAGTCATCATTAGAACCATTAGAGGCGAGTTGATCTACCATGACAGATTTCTAATAAAGCCTTCAAACAAGCAACTAATCCATAAAAATATAGTAGTCAAAGCCAAAGATCAAGGCGACCAGTGCCACTAGTGAGAGATAGCAGGAGATTGAGTAGCTTATGTCGTTAGAAGGACTCAGCCATCTGATTAAAGGGCTAGAGGGCCAAGAAAGCTGGCAGGTGCAGCGTCAGTTTCGCTTGGTGCTGAAGCACTGGCCTAAGGCCGTTGGATTTGCGGTGGCGAGGAAAACTCGGCCTACTGGCATTCAGCGAGAGACGCTGTACGTGGCGACCGCGACCGCAAGCTGGGCGCAAACACTCTCCTACGAACGGTACAACATTCTCAAGAAACTCAACCAACATCAGCGCCAGCCTTTGCAGGGCATTCGATTTAGCACGGCTCAGTGGAGCCGATCAGAAAATCCCAACCCACCGCTAAAGTCAAACGAACAGCATCCTAGCTATATCGGCCAAGTGCCTAGTATTGCAGTACAAGACGCTAAGACCATTCGCCATACCCCAGCGGAAGCTTTTGGTCTGTGGGCGGCTACTTTGCAAGAAATGCAGAAGGTGCAGGCAGTCTGTCCGCAATGTCGGTGTCATTGCCCACAAGGTGAGCTAGACCGCTGGATGATTTGCGCGCTTTGTGCCGCTAAGCGCATGAGTTGACATACTCCCCGCCCTAAAGGACGGGAATTCTCCGGCTAGAAGGACAAGCTAAGCTGTCCAAAATGCGGTTGGTTAGACGCATCAACGAGCACTGCGGGCGTTCCCGACTTACACGCTCTCCGTCGTCCGTTTTGAGTCTCGGATTGTCCACCCGCGACTTTGATGTTTACAGCAGCATTGATATCTCGATCATGCTGCGCCCCACAGTTAAGGCACTGCCATTCGCGCACCGACAGCTTTTTACGCCCTTCGCGGTGCCCACAGACAGAGCAAGTTTGGCTCGTCGGCTCCCAGCGCGAAATGATAGTGATGTCGCGCCCGTACATTTTGCCTTTTGCTTCCACCATCGTTCTAAACGTTCGCCAGCCTAGATCACTAATGGCTTTCGACAGCTTACGGTTGCGCATCATACCCGCTACGTTCAAATCTTCTAGGCTGATCGATTGGTTTTCTCGAATGAGCCTAGTTGAAAGTTTGTGCAGGAAATCAGTGCGAATGTCCTTTATGCGGGCGTGTACTTTGGCGACGGCGTACACCGCCGCTCGCCTGCGGTTAGATCCTTTTTCACTGCGGGCTAATCGGCGCTGCAAACGGGCGAGCTTTTTAAGGTGACGCTTTAAGGGCTTAGGCGCATCAATCTTGGTGCCGTCGTCCAGGGTCGCAAAAGTTGTTATCCCGAGGTCTACCCCGCATGATTGCTCACACCAAGGCAGTAACGAGCGATCTACTTCAACGACGAACGACACAAAGTACCGGCCCGCTGCATCCCGAATCACAGTGGCTGATGACGGCGCAGGCGGCAACTCACGCGACCAACGCACCTTGACCGCTCCGACCTTGGCTAAAGTTAGCTTGTCGGCAACCCTAAAAGCAGTTCCTGTAAAGCGAGCAGACTGCGCGTTACTGCGCTTCTTGAACCGAGGCATCCGCACCTTGGCGCCTTTACGTTTGCCCGTTGCTGATTGAAAGAAGTGGCGAAAGGCAACGTCTAAATCCCGCAAGGACTGTTGCAAAGGAACCGCTGCTACGTCTGTTAGCCAAAGCATTCCTTCTGTCTGCTTAATGGCAGTGAGGCGCTTTGAGAGCGCAGCAAAACCAGGGTACTTTTCTCCTTGCGCGTACGAACTTTGACAAAAAGCTAAGGTGTTGTTCCACGCAACGCGACTGCACCCGAACAGTTGCGCAAGGCTTTGAGCTTGCTGCCCCGTGGGATAAATTCGATAGCGATACCTTAGTTTCATGAGTTCACTGTAACGCACAAAATGCAAGCTAAAACCCTTGATGTATAAAGGTTTTAACAAGATTTAAGTACCCCTAAAGAGGCAGGCTCTGACCCCATTCCTCTGGTAGCTGTGGATGGGCCGCAAAAACTCAACGCAATCCTTTCTCTGAGAAAACCCACTGAGCTAATCTTATTTTCCTTGTTAGAGCTAATACAGCTTGTATGAAAAATACTCTATAGAAAGACAAGATTAACTCGCTGTTTTTGAATCTTTAGGATGATTGATCCCCGTTTTTGATCTCAGGTGTTTTGCCTTACCCAAATCGGCTGGGATCGCACCACTGAGCGTGTATCGCTTCATAAACTAAAGCTGAAGAAAACCTAAAGTTGAGGTCAATCTCAAGACTGCTTGTTTATTTGTTTTGCCAGTTGCTCTGGCCTTTTGAAGGCTCTAATTGGCATTTGTATTTAAGCCATGATAGAGAGGTCAGCAATCCTTTAAAAAACAATAATTATGGCAGCCTTAAAGAGCGGAGTCTCTCGCTGTGGACTGTGTCGGTTCTACAATCATGCAGGACGTAGAGGCGGCACATGCAGTCGGCTCAATTCAATGGTTTCGGCCCAATGGGAAGCCTGTCGGCTGTCGGCTTCGCCTTTTGAGAGTGGATGTGACCGGGAAGGGGCGATCGCTCGTCATCAAGGCAGCCAGGGATACTGCCGAAAATCCGGCTCTCGCTTTTCCAAAAATGCCTGCTTGCCCTCTGCGCCTTCTTCACTCAGGTAATAAAGCAGCGTCGCATTGCCCGCCAGTTCCTGTAGTCCAGCCTGACCGTCACAGTCTGCATTAAACGCAGACTTCAAGCACCGAATCGCCATGGGGCTTTTTTGTAAAATCTCCTGCGCCCACTGAACGCTTTCCGCCTCCAGTCGGTCAATCGGCACCACCGTATTGACTAGGCCCATCTCCAGCGCCTGCTGAGCATCGTACTGACGGCACAAAAACCAAATTTCTCTAGCCTTTTTCTGTCCGACAATTCGAGCCATATAGCTGGCCCCAAAGCCGCCGTCGAAGCTGCCAACCTTCGGTCCCGTTTGCCCAAAAATGGCATTGTCTGCCGCAATGCTGAGGTCGCAAACCAGATGCAGCACATGCCCGCCCCCAATCGCATAGCCTGCCACCATCGCAATCACCACCTTAGGCATCGAGCGAATTAGCCGCTGCAAATCCAGCACGTTTAGTCGAGGCACGCCATCTTCGCCCACGTAGCCCGCCTTGCCACGCACAGACTGATCGCCCCCCGAGCAAAACGCGTATTTGCCGTCGGTGTGTGGCCCCGCGCCCGTCAGCAAAACAACGCCTACGCGAGTATCCTCACGGGCGTCGCTAAAAGCGTCGTACATTTCAAAAACCGTTTTGGGCCTAAAGGCATTGCGCTTGTGCGGACGATTGATAGTGATTTTGGCAATGCCGTCGGCCTTGTGATAGAGAATATCCTCGTAGGATTTGACCGACTGCCAGGAGACTTGCATAGGAGACTTGTCCAAGAAAACGTTAAGAAGGTATGAGTTGAGCAACTAAAATATAGGTTGCTGAAGGAAAATAAAGGCCGACCGTCTAGACGGTTTCAGCCTAAACTGTCCAAACTTACGATCTCACTACTCGGCTTATCTTAATGGCTTATTACTGGTTCAAAGCGTTTCATATTGTCGGCGTAGTGGTCTGGTTTGCGGGCCTGTTTTATTTAGTTCGCCTATTTATTTACCATGTAGAGGCCGAAGAAGAGCCGGAACCCGCTCGCAGTATCTTAAAAAAGCAGTACGCCATTATGGAAACGCGGCTGCTAAAAATCATTACGACGCCTGGGATGATCGTCACGCTGGCAATGGCGGCTGGGCTGATTTGGCAGAACCCGACGGTCGTGCGTGAGGGGTGGATGCAGGCCAAGCTGGGATTTGTGGTTTTGCTGGTGGGCTACCACCTGTTCTGCGCCCGGTTGCGGAAACAGTTGGCTAAGGATGACTGTAGCTGGGGGCCGAAGCAGCTACGAGCGCTTAACGAAGCCCCTACTTTGCTATTGGTGACGATTGTGATGCTGGTTATTTTCAAAAATAACTTTCCGACTAGCGCAACGACCTGGCTGATTGCTGGGTTAGTCCTTTCCTTCTTAGTCACTATTCAGCTATATGCCCGCAAGCGTCGTCTGGATAAGGCGCGTGAAGATGATGAGGTGGCTACAGGCGAGCAGGCTTTGCAAAGCTAACGGTCTTGATCGTTCGGTGGGAAAGGCTAGTCAGATGGAGCAAAATTGATTAACATCTGTTTACCCGTCTGTCTGCTGAGTAGTGTTTGCTATTTTGCGCAGATAGTTAATCAAACTAATCTGTGAGGATTTACTCAATGGAAAAAGCACCGGCTAAACTAGGCTTTACCGAATTTGCTGAGACCTGGAACGGTCGCTTGGCGATGCTCGGATTCGTGGGCGTGTTAATCACTGAATTGGTGACTGGAAAAGGATTATTGGCTCAGATCGGCCTGATGTAAAGCGTCTGGCTCTCTGCTTTAGAAGCACTTCTATGACCAGTTGCTGAAAGACTGGGACTGTTCTTCCTCTTTGTAGTCCTCTGGGTTGTACCAGGTGGCCATTGCTCTTAATTCGGCTGGAATCTCTTCGTCTAGCTCAAATTCTAGCTGCGTTTCTTTCAGCCCTAGATAGCCAGACTCTGCAAATGAAGTGAGCAGTCGGGTGAGAGCAATCCAGACCCTTTCTTCAAATTCCCATTCTTTTTCGAAGGGGGCGCGATCGCTAATCGACTTAAGCGCCCAAAAATAGCTGTTGCGCACCATCGATCCCTTCTTCTTATAAGGCGGGACATCTTCGTTGCGGATAAAAAGGACTTGATTATCAATTCTGACGCGCATAGGGGCTGAGATTGCTAGTAGGCTAGATCTTAAAAAGCAACTGGATAAAAACTAATGGTCGCGGCGGTTTCTTTGGCAAACGTCCACAAAGTCTATAACAATACCTGCGTGGTTAACGACCTCTCGCTAACGATTGAGCCGGGTGAAATTTTTGGCTTGCTAGGGCCAAATGGCGCAGGCAAATCGACCACCATTCGCATGTTGACCACCCTAGCGCAGCAAACCCAGGGCGACATTGTCGTCGCTGGCTATGATGTGAGGCTTCAGGCGGCGCAGGTGCGCAGTGAGATTGGGGTGGTGCTTCAGCAGGTGAGCGTCGATATGGACATGACGGTTTGGGAAAATATGGAATTTCATGGGCGGATGCACCATATTCCAGCGGCCAAACGTCAGGCAGATATTCGCCGCTGGTTGGACTATATGGGATTGAGCGATCGCACCTCAGACAAAGTGAAAACCCTCTCGGGCGGCCTGAAAAGGCGGCTGCAAATCGCCCGCGCCCTGCTACACAACCCCAGCATTCTATTTTTAGACGAACCCACCGTGGGCCTAGATCCTCAAACGCGCAGGCGGCTGTGGGAAATTATTCGTGAGCTGAATAAGAGCCAAGGGATGACGATGCTGCTGACCACGCACTATATGGAAGAAGTGGAATATTTGTGCGATCGCATCGGCATTATGGATCAGGGAAAGCTGATCGAAAGCGGTACGCTACAAGAGCTGCACCAAAAACACGGCAAAGGTATTGTGATGAAGCAAAAGGGCGACCGATGGGACTATTTGTTCTTTCCGACCCTGAGCGAAGCCAATCAATACCTCGACGCCCAGCCGGACAAAACAGGTATGATGACCCGACCCGCCAACTTAGAAGACATTTTTGTTGAGCTAACGGGCCGCAATCTAGATTAAATCTAGGAACAGGAAACGCTATGTCCCGGCTCGCTAACACCATTGAAGCGATTCTGTATCTGAAGGCGCAGCCGCTGAAAATTGCGCAAATTGCTGAGCTGGCAAAGTGCGATCGCGATACGGCTGAAGAAGGCTTAATTGAGCTAATGGGCGACTATGCCCACAGAGATAGTGCCATCGAGATTGCTGAAACTGAAGATGGCTATGCTTTGCAGCTACGCGAGATATACAAGCCGCTAGTAGATGATATTGTGCCACTCGATATTGGTTTGGGGGCGCTGCGGACGTTGGCGGCGATCGCTCTACGCGGCCCCATCGCGCAAAGCGAACTTGTCGATTTGCGCGGCTCTGGCGTCTATCAGCACGTTCCAGATTTAGTAGAGCAAGGATTCGTCAAAAAACGCCGTCAGGCAGATGGACGCTCCTCCTGGCTACAAATTACCGAGAAATTCTATCAGCACTTTGAAATCGACAAGCTGCCGCAAATTAGCAATCTCAGACTGCCAAAGCCCATCGAAAAGGCGGCTACAGACATAGACATAGAAATAGAAGACGAAGGGGCAGAAATCGAAAATATAATAGAGGCAATAGCAGACAGCACTATAGCGGAAGTCTCAGTAGCAGTCGATAGCGATCCGGTCGATAGTGAGTCCGTTGATAGCGACTTGGGTAGGTTGGCTGACGAGGCGCTAGATGCCATCGCGCAAGATATCGCTGATGAAGACTTCACAAAAGGGGTATCTCCTACCTAGACAGGGGTTGATGCAGAAGACGGCTCCCTAAAACCCTAAAAAAACACCTGATCTGCTGATAATTGGTTAAGCTGGTGTCTAGCAACCCTTAGAAAAACCGCAGGTTTCTCCAGGCGTTTCCTGACTTTGGAAATCGTCTTCGAGTGGGTAAGCTAAAGGCAGTTAAGCAGAATTTCTATGGTTTTTAACCCTGAAAGCGCAGACTTTATTAGCCTGGATTCGGAAGACAATCAGGTTAATGAGCTAATGGACTACTTACAGCACCAGCCCCCAGAAGTGCTCTCACGGGTTGCTCAGTCAGTCAGCGGCGAAATCAAGCAGATCATTTCTCACAACGTTCAAGGCTTGGTAGGGGTGCTTCCCGAAGACGGCTTTAGCGTCCAAATTAACACCGACCGTGAGAACCTGGCCGGTCTTTTGGCCTCTGCCATGATGACCGGCTATTTCCTTCGTCAGATGGAACAGCGTATGGAGCTAGAAACAAATTTATCGGGTTCTTTAGACCTAGATCGCGATGACGACGAGTAAGCGTTAGTTCCACTGCTCTTTAAAACCAGAAGCCTCTGAGATTGCCGGAAAGCAGTCGTCTTAGAGGCTTTTTATTGACGGTTCATCAGCCATTCTAGAAGTGCCGGAAGCTACGGCAATATCTTAGGCAGCGTAGTTGGCTTCACGCTAATCTTTTCTGGCTTGCCAGCGCGAATCACTTCTACTTGCAGCAGCTTCTCCAACCCGCCCGTTTCCACTTGAGACTGCACATCGTTTACATCGTTTACATCCACGCCGTTGATGCGCTCAATCAAATCGCCATTTTTTAGCCCTGCCGTCTCAGCCGGAGTATTGGGCATCACCCGAACGATAATCACACCCTCGTCTGCCTCAATTTTGACGCTCATTCTAGGGTCTTTGTTGATGCTTTCCTTTAGCTCTTTGTTTAAGTTCATCATCTGAATGCCCAGGTAGGGATGCTGTACCTCACCGTTTGCAAATAGCTCATCCGAAATGCGTTTGGCCGTCTCAATCGGAATCGCAAACCCCAATCCCTGCGCGTTGGCTCGAATCGCCGTGTTCATGCCAATTACTTCGCCTTGGGCATTGAGCAGTGGCCCACCCGAATTGCCTGGATTGATGGCCGCGTCTGTCTGGATAAACTGGACGCGCTTATCGGAGATGCCCACCTGCGTACTAGAGCGGTTGAGCGCGCTGATAATACCAGCGGTTACGGTGTTGTCTAGGCCCAGTGGATTGCCAATGGCGATCGCCCACTGACCGGGAGACAACGCCTGCGTATTTCCCAACGGCGCGACCGGCAGATCCTTCGCCTCAATTTTGATAACCGCTACATCTGTCACCGGATCGGCTCCCATCACCTCACCGACAAACGTCCGTCCGTCTTTGAGCGTCACATTTACAGTGTCGGCACCTTCGACCACATGCGCATTCGTCAATAGCCTGCCGTCTGCGCTCACAATGAAACCAGAACCAGTACCCTGCTCTAACCGCTCTGGTAGCTGAGGCGATTCAGGAAACTGCGGCGGTGCCCCTTCTTCTCCAAAGAACCGCTTGAACAGACGCCGATCTAAGGGATTATCTGAGCTGTTGATGGACCGTGAGGCGTCGATTCGCACGACGCTAGGGCCAACGCGATTGGCAGCATTCGCAATGAAGTTGGTATCTATGGGCAGTGAGGGGGCGGGAATGGACTGGGCGATCGCTTCTTGAGCCGCTGGCAGCACCGCCGAAAATCGTCGCTCTGTTGATTCAGACGATGTACCCAGCTCCTGAATATAGCTATTTGCTGCCCAGCCTGCACTCACAGATAGCGCCACTACGAGACCGCTTAGCCCTAGCTGTTTTGGAGAAAACCCCATCTTTTATCTCTTCCTCTTTGAAAACAACCGGCAACGATAGGCCAAAAGCAGCGCGATCGCTGCTCAACTTCGACGCAGCTTGAACGACTGACTCAGCTACTTAACCCTTAACTATATTTGAACGCTATATTTTGAACGCTATACACAGTCTACGCAACCTGCTCTGCATTGACTGTAATTCCAATCGGATTACACAGATTGTTTTCGCATTACTGCTGAATGTTTCGCAACTGCGCCGATAAAGCCTAGTCAAGTAAACAGTAAATGGTCGAACATCGTTAAGCGCTGACAAAACGTACGTTTGTTAGCGCCACCTATCCGGCAAAATACCAGAAACCTCTCCCGACTTGGGGTAGAGCGCCGTGAAAGATCAGAAAACCAAGACCGTAAATCGCAAAACGAATCAATAGCGGCTTTATAACCAAACAATTACCATCAAAATACAGCTATTCTAATTTGCTAACTTCACTCAAAACTTACCTATCAGTCTTTTAAGACTTGTCAAACTCTTGCCCCTTCGATTGCAGCCTTCTCCGTTCAGCCAGACGCTTCAAACCTTGGCGAACGGTCTCTTTGCCCATTCGCACCGGCCTAGCGGCAGTGTCTGCACAGCAACCGTGATTACCGCTATGAGTACAGCAGCTAGCGGTTTACTTGGGATGGCCCTAATGGGACGGATGCCAGCCGCGATCGCCAGGCCACTCCCACAGAGTATCGCCCAAACTAGCTCGCAAACCTGCCCTGCCGCACTAGATCGAATGCAAAACTATCAGACGGTATCAGGCGACAGCTTTACCAGCATCGCTGCCGCCTACCAGCTATTACCTAATACGCTGAGTCGGTTTAATCCCGGCGTTAGCAGCAGTCCTCCAGCCGGTACAACGCTTCTGATTCCTCCCTTTAATGGCGCGATCGCCGCTGTGAGCGCGGGCGAAACTTGGGAGTCTTTAGCAAAGCGATACGGTAGTCGCGCCGATATTCTCTTTGAGATCAACGGCTGTGTGGCCCAAGTTCCTAGCAGCATTTTTATTCCAGGTGGACTGACGGTTTCGGGGGGTGGGCGATCGCAGGCGAGTCTACCGGGCTATCCCTTATCAAAACGGTCGGCGATCGCCCTCAATTATGGCTGGCAGCCCGACGCTAACCGCGACGATCTCGTTTTCAATAGCGGCATTGCCTTTGCGGTGGATACGCCTACTGAGGTGCTGGCGGTAGGTAGCGGCACAGTTGCCTTTGCCGGAGCGCGTCCCGGCTATGGAAATCTTATCGTGATTAACCACGAGCAGGGGCTGCAAACCCGCTATGCCAACCTCAGTGAGGTTTCGGTTGCGGTGGGGCAGGTGGTCGCCTCTGGCGCATCGGTGGGTAATGTAGGGGGAGACGAACCTGCTTATCTTTATTTTGAGGTGCGTCAAAACTCTGCCTCTGGCTGGGTGGCTGAAGATCCAGGGAGATATTTGCCTGCGTTAGATCTGTAGTAGATAGGCGAGCGATCGCCAAAATTATCAGAAGAATACTGGCGATCGCCCTGAATGAAATGGGTTGAAAGTCGATAATTTCCCTGGCGAAAACAAAAGGTTTTAATACGGCTTTAAAGAAAAACTAGCTGAAAGCTAGCCAATCGGATAATATGCCTCTACAATTCCGGTATCTTTTGGACTAGCGGCTTCTTAGAAAAGCGCTAACGAATAAGACTAGATAGCCCAAACGATTGATCCAATCGTCAGTAGAGAGATTGAACCCCATGAAGCTTTCCCCCGCCAACCTAAGCAAGACGCTTCAAAACATCAAACCGATGAGGAAGCTGTCTGGCAAGCTGAAGCGAGCGATAGGAAAAAGGGGTGTGCGCAAAGGCAGTACTAATAGCACTGCAAAACCTAATTCCGCAAAAACTAGCGAGATTCCGGGCTTCATTCAAAACTCTAAGCTCGTCCAAAACTCAAAAGGCGCTCGCGTGGCTTTCCATTTACTGCTGGTGAAGCCCTGGGTACTGGTGGTTGGTCTTTGGCTGGTCTCGGCGCTAAGCGCTGTCGTGGCGATAGAAGGACTGGTTAGCCCTAGTAAATTGACGAAAGCTATTCCCGAACCTGCTGTTGAGGTGGTGCCGGTGGCTAAAACGAACAGCTTCATTGACGTAGAGCAGAGCGCGGAAGGTCTGACAGATGACGGCAACGAAACCGAAGCCTCGGCACCGGACGCGAGTGAAGTTGTCGCTGCCAATTCTCGATTACCCGTTTGGCCTTTGGTTACCCTAGTTGGAAGCTGCGCGGCGGGCTGCGTTGTGATTTCCCGGCGGCGAGCAATGCTGCGAATAGCGGCAGCGCGAGCTAGAGGTAAAGGCCGCAAACCACAGACGGCTAAAACACAGAACGCACCCACTAGACTCAAAGCCTCTAATAGCAACCCAACTCGCAGAACGGCCTCAGCGCCCAGTACGCTTACCCCGGTTACTGTACTTAAGTCAACGGCTCGTCTAGTAGCTCAGACTAGTAGAGATCAGACCAAAGACAAAGGCAGAGACAAATTAGTTGAAAAAACGGCTACTTATCAGGAGAAAAAGCGCAGACAGCGTAATCGTTCGAGTCCGCAACAAACCGCGATTAAACCCGCAGGCAAAAGCCGCGTTTTAGCCTCTAGATCGAACGCTCAGCAGGCTGCGCCTCAAAGCCGAGTCTCCCAGCCTAAAAGGCCCCAACGTCCTAGCCAGAAGGTCACTCGTCTAGTCAGGCGGCAGCCCGTCGTTAGCGTTGTACCCGCTAATCACGCTAACCGCTTAGATTGGGTGGAGGGTAGCTTAGCTCACGATATGGATAGAAGATTCTCGATGGAAGAGGCTTCGAAACCGCGTCGCGTTTCTTAGCTGTCGTCAAAAATTGAGAAAACAAAGGCGATCGCACTCTCTTCATCTTTCACCCGCCCGTCTGCCTGTGCCTGCTCCACTGCCTTCAGAATCTGACCAATTTGCGGCCCTGGTTTTAGCTTTAGCTGCTTCATGAGCGTTCTTCCCGTTATCAACGTTTGGACATGGGCGATCGCATCATCTGGATTCAAAAAACGCTCAATCATCGGCTGAATCAGAGAAAGCGGAACACCTTGAGATAAGGCTAATAGCGAGACCGCCGGAAAACAGTCGCCTGCCGCTTTGAACAGAAAAAACTGCTGAGCCTGTGTGAACTGGCCCTGAATCATTGCGTCTATGTCCGGTTGAGCTTCTAACAGCGTCGTCACCGTTTGAATTTCGCTACGACTGTATTTTAGGTCTACTAGCTCCGCTTCGGCCTGCTTCGGCTTTGCGCCAACCATTCGGCTCAACTTTACCGCTTTTATCCAACTGCGATAGTGGCCAGCGGGCGCCGGCTTTAGCCAGCTCTTCAGGCGTTCGGCATAGTCGGGCATTTGCGATTGGAACTGCGCGATCGCCCCATCCACAGCCTTTATTTGCTTAACGCGATCGCTATCAAAATGCGGCAAGCAAAACTGTAACAGTCGATTTTCGAGCATCGAAGCTAAATAATCACTGCCTGCTGGAATGCTCAGTAACGCATCAAGTTCGCTGTGCACTCGCTCGCTCGAAACCTCTGCTAGTAAGGGCGCAAGCTGACGAATCGCCAACTGAGTTTCCGTCGAGAGCGTAAATTTGAGCTGAGCGGCCTGACGATATCCCCGCATCAAGCGCAGCGGATCGGCAGCGAGGTTTTCGTAGCTCACCATGCGCAGAATTTTGTGGGCAATATCGGCTTCGCCTCCTAGCGGATCGATGAGTTGATGCGTGGTTGGGTGGTAGGCGATCGCATTAATCGTAAAATCGCGCCGCTGCAAATCCACCGCTATCGTCTCGCCCTGCTGCTGGGCAAAATCTACCGTCATCTCGGCAAACACTACCCGCGCAATTTGTCTGGCTTCATCAAGGACTACAAACCCGGCATTGTAGGTATTTGCTATGGTCGCTGCTGTTTTTACCGCATTACTAGAGAGGACAAAGTCTAGATCTAGGTAGGCGGCTGAACGCTTGAGGAGGCGATCGCGCACGCTGCCACCGACTAAGTAGGTGTCATCGGGCAATAAATTTAGGGAGAATGGCCATGTCTCAGGCGAGAAAAGAGCCATAGGAAGAAGGCAAAAAGGGACTATAGAAATTAGAGGCTTGCGCTACAGTAAAACAGATGCCGTCTCAATTGCGAGGTTTGACCCATGTGTATTTGCGTCAACTGCCACTACGTAGATAGCTGCATTACCTACCATGCAGTAGAAACTAATCATCTTCAGCCTCATCTGACTGAAGCGCCCCTTTTTGAGCCGGACAATCCAACTATTAACGCCAATATTACTTTACCGAAAGTAGAGGTGCAGGGCGACACGATTACGCAACAAGCCGAGTTTGGCTTTGAGTACGATGTGGTCGGCTGCAACAGCTTTAAATCAGAAATAGGTAAGTGGGCCAAACTCCGTCCTGGTGAAGCCGTCCCCACTTAAGCGTATGGCCTACTGCCTTAATCCGGTTTGTCCGCAGCCGCAAAATCGAGCAGATGCGAATTTCTGCTTGAGCTGTGGCTCGTCTTTGACCCTGGCTAAAGAATATCAGGCAGAGTCTCTGCTGGGTAAAGGTGGCTTTGGTCGAACGCTTCTGGCTAGGATTATTTCAGCCGAGGAGCAAGGGACAGAACCCGTCGGCACTCGCTGTGTGATTAAGCAGATTTACCGCACTCCGGCAGAAACAAATTCCGTTTTCAAGGCTGAGGCTGACCGGTTAAAGCAGCTAGGCAAGCATCCTCAAATTCCAAGATTGCTGGCTTCTGTGGAGAATAGTCTGGGGCAATTTTTGGTACAAGAGTTTGCGCCTGGAGAAAATTTGGAGGCGCTGGTTGTAAGAGAGGGGACTTGGGAGGAGGGTGAGGTGCGATCGCTGCTAAACTCACTGGTCGCTGTCCTGCAATATGTCCACAGCTTCAAGGTCATCCACCGCGACATTAAGCCCGCTAACATCGTGCAAGGCAGCGACGCCGACAAAGATTCGCTGATGCTAGTAGACTTTGGCGCGGCTAAATGGATTGGTCAAACCGTCGGTAAAACCGTCATTGGCAGCGCGGGCTACGCAGCGCCTGAGCAGTCGATGGGACAGGCGACGTTCGCCAGCGATATTTATAGCTTGGGGCTAACGGGCCTGCATTTGCTAACCGGACTGCATCCTTTCGAGCTGTACTCTGCGGCTGAAGATCGCTGGGTTTGGCAGGATTATTTGCCTGAGCCGGTTTCGCCTCAGATGGTGCAGGTGCTCGATAAGATGGTGGCGCGATCGCTGCAAACCCGCTATGCGACGATGGCCGCAGTCGCGACTGATTTGGCGGCTGATTTAAGAGTGTCGAAGCGATCGCAATTCAGCGGTGCAAGGCAGCTCCTAGAACGCGCCAAGGATTCTGTCTTACCCTTGCAAAGCGTCCTAGAAGGCGGTTCTTTGACGAATGCGCTGCAAAAACTTGCGCCTGGATCATCTACTAAGTCACTGGTTTCAGCACCCGTCATCATCGACCCGCAGCCATGGCAAGTACACCGTCGGATTGCAGTGCCAATGGGCCTGACTCAATCCATTAGCGTGAGTCCGAGCGCTCCTATTTTTGCCACGGCTAGCAGCGATGGCGCGATTCGACTTTGGGATCTAACCGATGGACAGCTCATTCATACTTTTGCGCGCAGACGGCTGAGGGGAGAAGGTCATAGCGCGGCTGTCACTCACGTTCAGTTTCATCCGGATGGCAGAGCACTTTACAGCGCTAGCGACGACGGCACCGTTAAAGAGTGGGATGCGCTAGAGCATCGGCTCATGAATACGCTGCCTAGTAAAGGCTGGACGCCGACTGCGCTGGCGGTGAGCGCTGATGGGACGACGCTGATTAGTGCTAATAGCGATGGTCGAATTGTGCTTTGGGATATTGCGACTTTGAGCGTAGCGGGGCAGCTTACGCAACACCAGACCAGGGTGAACGCGGTGGCAATTTCACAAGCGGGTGACTTACTGGCGAGCGCTGGAGAAGACGGCACCGTAAGACTGTGGAAGTATGCATCTAGTCAGACGCCTCAGCTTGCTAAAGTCATTCGGCTTGAATCTACAAATTCGGCGTTGAAAGGGTTTGGTGGCTTTCCCGATGAGCGTCAAGGGGCGGTCGCGATCGCCCTGCCAGATCCAGCCGATTCAGATCAGCCCTATCCCTATTTAGTGACAGCCGCTCGCGACACGGTGTGGCGCTACGAGCTAACGCCACAGTCTGAGGTGAGGGACGCGATCACGCTGTATCAGTCGGAGAATGCGATTCGGGCGATCGCGCTGAGTAAAAACGGACTGCTCGCTGTCGGCACAGAAGATCGAGTGCTGACGCTATGGCAGCTATCGACCGGGAACTGTGTGGCTGAGCTAAAGCATGACTGGGGAGTGAGTGCGATCGCTTTTTCGCCAAATAGTGAGACGCTAGTTACCGCTAGCGCCGACGAAACCCTTTTTATTTGGCGAAAAGGAGACTCGAAACCTTAGGCGGTGCAAAAACTACGGACAAAAGGTGATTAAGTAAGATGTGGAAAAAGAGTTTCGGTTCTGCTGTTACTTAGATGGGAGAAAAAGCTCAGTGCCAGTACTGACATAAACTAGCGCTGCTCGCCTTTAACTAACGCCCAAACTTCTGCCGAATTCGCTGGGTCAAAATCTCCGTTTCTGGCACCTTTAGCACCACTGTCGTTAGCAGCGCAAAAGCCGCTATGCCAACAGCTCCCGACAGACACAGCACAACCAGGTTAGCGATAAACGTCTCGGTGCCCACTAGGTCAGTGATGCCATTTTGCGTCAGCCAGCAAACCACACCGCTGATGACGCTGGCTACAAATATCGTAAAAATCGCGCCTGTCCATTCCAAAATGGGGAGTCCGCATAGCTGCTGATCTAACAAAATAACCATCGTCAAAATAGAAGCGATATTAACGATAATCGTGGCGATGATCAGACCCGCGATGCCCATCGACTGAAACAAAATGTAGTCCAAAATGACATTGAGAATGATGTTGATCGTACTAATGCGAAAAGGCGTAGTGCCGTCGCCCAGCGCGTAGAACACCCGTACTAAAATGTCTCTAGCTAAATAGACAAAAAAGCCAGCGCTGTAGGCGATTAAGAACCCAGTGACGATTTGCACAGAGGCCGCATCGAACGCGCCTCGCCGGTATACTACCGTCACAATCGGCTGTGCTAATACAACGGTCAGGGCGCTGGCGGGCAGCATGAGCAGCGATATCAACATCAGGCACTGCCGAATGCGGCGCTTTAGCTCTGGCCATTGAGCGGGTTCGCTCAGCCGGGAAAAGATCGGAAAATAGGGCACCAGCACCAGGCTAGATACAATCCCCAAAGGCATTGCGGTAATTAGGCTGGCTGACTCTAAAGCCGCCAGCGAGTTGGGTACAAATGAGGCAAAGCGCAGATCGACAATCGTGTTTATTTGTAGCGTGCCAGAAGACAACGCGGCTGGTAGCAAAACGCTCAAAACATCACGAACTCCCGGATCTTTGATATCGAATCGAAAACGCAGGTGTCCCAGTCCAGATTTAGCCAGCGCGGGCACCTGAACCAGCCATTGCAAAATTGCGCCCAGCAGCGTACAGCCCGCAATGGTGACGCCTCCTACCATGAAGTAGGCCGGGTCGCCGATGCGATCGCCCAACACCAGCCTTAACACCCCTAACCCCGCCACTACCGCCACGCTAGAAATGAGCGGACTTACAGACGGCAACCAGTACTGGTCATCGGCGTTTAGGCTGCCAAAGCCAATGCCAATCAAGGAGGCAAAAATCGTGATCGGGGCCATGATGCGCAACAGCATAATCGCGATTGGCCTGGTTACTGACAGCCCCACCTCGGTTTCTCGCAGACCGGGCACAAAGGCGTCGATTACCGGGGCCGCAAAAATAATCAGGCCAATCGTCACGACCAAAAAGAACAGGCCGGTCACCGTCGTCACGGTTTCGATAATGGGAGCCACTTCTTTTCTAGGGCGCTTGGCGATCGCACTCACAATCGCGCTATGAAAAGGGCCATTGACCCCGCCTAGCAGAACCAGCAAAAAAGAAGGCACCACATAGGCAGCTACAAACGCATTGCTCACTGGCCCCGTGCCAAACGCGGCCAGAATTGTCGCTTGCCGCGCATAGCCAAATATCTTACTCAGCAGCGTTGCCGCTGCCACGATACCGGCAATGCCTGCAATGGATCTTTTTGCCAAAATTACTCACTTCTGCCGCTGCGCAGAATCGCTCACTGGATATTATGTACAAATACTATGTACAAGCCCTTCGGCGGTGGATCTGGCTAGCGGCCAAACTTCTGTCGAATTCTTTGGGCTAGTATCCCCGCTTCTGGAATTTTTAAGATTACCGTTAGTAGGGCGAAGGTTAGCAGGCCCACGCCGCCCGCTAAACACATGGCAATCAGGTTAGCCAAAAAGCCATCGGTGCCAATCAGACTAGCAATGCCGCCTTGAGTTAGCCAGCAGAAAAATCCGGCGATCGCACTCGCCCCCATCAGAGTAAAAATGGTCTTCGCCCAATCGAGTATCGGCAGTCCGTCAATCTTGCGAGCCAGCAGCACCGTCATCGCGACCAGAGAGACTACATTAACGCCAATTGTTGCGACGACTAAGCCCGGTGGCCCTATCCAGTTGAAAAACACATAGTCTAAGGCTGCGTTTGTTCCAATGTTTACAAGGCTGATGTTGAACGGCGTTTGGCCGTCGCCGAGCGCATAAAACACGCGCACCATCACGTCTCTTGCCAAATAGACAAACATGCCGACGCCATACGCCAACAAGAGGGTCGTCACAATTTGAACATCTTCTTCGTCGAACGCACCGCGCTCATAGACCACCTTCACAATTGGTCGGGCTAGCGTCACGATCAAAGCGCTCATCGGCAGCATTGTGAGGGCTACAAGCACTAGACTTTGGCGAATTCGATCTTTAAGCTCTGGCCATTGCTCGGGGGCCGCGAGTCTAGAAAAGATGGGTAAAAATGGCACCAAAATAATGTTAGAGACAATTCCCAGAGGCGCTTGCACCAGCAAATTTGCATAGTTTAGTGCTGCCACTGTCCCCGGCACGAATCCAGCAAAAAACAAATCGGTGTACACGTTGATCTGCATCGTACCGGAAGAGAATGTTGCAGGCCCTAGCACCTTGATCACCTCGCGTACGCCCGGATCTTTCCAGTTAAACCGCAAACGCAGACGCCCCAGTCCCGATTTCCATAACGCTGGAACTTGGATCAGCCACTGCAAAATTGCGCCAACCAGCGTCCCGCCAGCCAGCACCATCCCGCCCAGAACGTAGTTATCTGGGTTGCTAATGTCTCCTCCTAAAACTAGATACAGAACACCTACACCCGCGATTACCGCCGAGCTAGAAAGCAGCGGACTAATCGAAGGCAACCAGTATTGGTCTGCCGCATTGAGCGTACCAAAGCCAATCCCGATGAAGGCGGCAAAAACGGTAATCGGGGCCATAATTTGCAATTGAACCACCGCAACTGACCGACTCTCTAAGCCCACCGCTGTCTCGCTAAGCCCGCGACCTACCAAGCCCACAATCGGATCGGCAAAGATAATGATCAGGACCGCAGCCACCGTCATAATGATGCCGACCAGCGTCATCACGGTTTCCACTAGCGGCGCAATATCTTCCCGCTTCCGCTTTGCCACCGCACTGACGATCGCGCTGTGAAATGGTCCGTTAATACCGCCTAGCAGCACTAGCAAAAAGCCTGGGATCACGTACGCCAGATTGTAGGCATCGGCGACTGGTCCCGTGCCAAAGGCCGCCCCAATCGCTTGCTCTCGTACTAGGCCAAAAATCTTACTCAGCAACGTCGCCGCCGCTACAATGCCTGCAATTCCCGCTAGCGATCGCTTACCCAAAACCCTCTCACCTTCTGGGCCTGCCCCTGCCAAAAACGCTAATTAACGCCTCAACAAACAGAACTCAGCCCACAAAAAATAACCAGTCCCTATTTAATCACTCCCTGCGTTGGCATAGCCACTCCTTTGGAGTATCGCCATTCCACAATCACGGCGAATCCGTTTCGGCATCTAGCGAAACGCCGCTCGCAGTCCGCCGCTAATAAAGTCCACCACTACCGTCAGTAAAATAAACACCGTCAACGTCGCCGCCAATCCGCCGTAATCAAAGCCAGAAAGCTGTTCTGTCATCACCCGGCCCAACCC
>QBMC01000064.1 GCA_003242035.1 Nodosilinea foveolarum
TAAGACTAGACTACGGACTCTCTTGCATTCTAGCAGATCTCAAATGGGTTCTATAAGAGATCAGGAAAAAGTCCTATTTCTTCCACGATATCGTCCTATTTAACAAACTCTTTCAACCTATATATTACTGACATCAATCAGAGAACAACAGATTGAAAAGCCAATCTTGTGCTCGTCCTAGGTGAACAAACTTATGGCTTCGTCACGTACTCAGCAAATGCCGCATAGTCTCAATCGCGGTAATCTTCTATCTAGCCCATCAGCTAACTGTGGTGTCTGTGGCGGCACTCACTTATCGGGAAGCCACTGGGAGTTTATGCAGACCATGCCAAGCGACCCGGTGGATATGGTGAGCGATCTGGTCAAGATGGGACTTTACAAAGACCAGCAGCTCAAGGTTGCCGACAAGCTCAATACCTATGAACTGCGTAAAGCCTTACTGCTGAAGTCGGCAGGCAAAGGCGATCCGAAGCGAGAGAAACTGGTACTCGCGCTCGCAAAGCAGGCTGGCGGCATTGAAAACGCCTTTGCTGCGGCCTTTGGCCCCGAGGCGGGACTGTTTTTTGCAGACACCGTGCGCACCAGCAGCGCCACCCGCCGAGAATTTCTGCGGAACATCGCGATTGGCGCAGCGATGGTGACGCTAACGAACTGTGGAAAAGCTGAGGAGCCAGCGGCCAGAGATGATGCAGCGCCTGTAGGCACTTCCAACCTAGAGAAAACAGATCTAAAGATCGGCTTCATTCCAATTACCTGCGCAACGCCCATCATTATGTCTGAGCCGTTGGGCTTTTATAAAAAGTATGGGTTTAACGCGGAAGTGGTGAAGATGCCTAGCTGGGGAGCGGTTAGGGATAGCGCGATCGCCGGAGAACTCGACGCCTACCACATGCTAGCTCCCATGCCGATCGCCATGACGCTAGGACTCGGCTCCAGCGCATTTGGCGTCAAACTCGCCAGCGTAGAAAACATCAACGGTCAGGCCATCACCATTGCCAACAAATACAAAGATCAGGTTAAAGGCCCTGCCGACTTCAAAGGCTTCACCATCGGTGTGCCGTTCCCCTACTCCATGCACAACCTGCTGCTGCGCTACTACCTCGCAACCGGCGGCCTCGATCCAGACGTAGATGTCAAAATCCGTCCCGTCCCGCCCCCAGACAGCATTGCTCAGCTCATCGCCGGAGACATCGACGCCTACCTCATGCCCGATCCGTTCAATCAGCGGGCCGTATACGAAGATGCGGGCTTTATCTTCAAGCTCACCAAAGAACTTTGGCCGGGGCATCCCTGCTGCGCCTTTGCCGCTAGCGACCAGTGGATCAACGCCAACCCCAACACCTTCAGAGAACTTAATAAGTCCATCATCGAGGCCGCAGGCTACGCCAGTAACCCAGCCAACCGTCCAGAGATTGCCAAAGCGATTTCCGAGCGAGCCTTTCTCAACCAGCCGGTCGAAGTCGTCGAAGCGGTTTTAACCGGTAAATTCGAGGATGGCTTGGGCAACACCCTAGATGTCCCCGACCGAATTGACTTCGATCCGTACCCTTGGCAGAGCTTCGCCAACTGGACTTCCTCTCAGCTCGTGCGGTGGGACTTGCAAGGCGATGGGAAAGCGGCCCAGGAAATTACCGATGATAGCTACAACACTATAGGCGAAGAGGTTTTCTTAACCGACTTAGCAAGAGAGCTTGCCAAAGAAGTAGGACTGAATTCGCCTTCAGAGGTTTACCGCACTGAAAATCTAGAATTTGACACTTTTGACCCGGCAAACCCCAGTAGCTACGTCAAAGAACAGATTGAGAAGAATAGTGTTTAGGGGATTATAGGGCTTGAGTCTCTAGATTAAGCATTCAGCAAATCTGTATTCATTCAATGGAGAATGGAAGTATATGACCACCGGAAAGGTAACGCTAGGCGAGCTAAATAAAACAGAAAAAGACTCTCCTTGGCTAAATGAGAATGTTCAGGCCATCGGGCTATTCGTTCTCTCTTTAGCGCTGTTCCTGGCATTTTGGGAGCTAGGAGTCAACATGAAGTGGTTCGTAAAAGGAATGCCAACTGCCTCAAAAACATTGCAAGAGCTTTGGTGGTGGTCAACGCATCCCTTTTTCGACAACGGGCCAAACGATTTGGGCATCGGCTGGAATCTACTAATCAGTCTCCGTCGAGTTGCCATCGGCTATACGTTGGCTTCTCTGATTGCCGTCCCACTCGGCATTCTCATCGGCATTTATCCGATTGCTTACAAAGCGTTCAATCCTTACATACAGCTCCTCAAGCCAGTCTCCCCGTTAGCCTGGTTGCCGCTAGGTCTTTACATTTTTCGAGACTCAGAGGTCACAGGCATATTCATTATTCTCATCTCTAGCATTTGGCCAACACTCACAAATACCGCCTTCGGGGTCGCTAACGTCAGCCCTGAGTATCTAGATGTCTCTAGAACGCTAGGTGCGTCCCGATTACGAACCATCTTTAAGATCATCATCCCAGCGGCGCTGCCAAATATCGTTTCGGGGCTACGCATCAGTATGGGCATCTCCTGGCTAGTCATCGTGGCAGCCGAAATGCTTTTGGGAACTGGATTAGGCTACTTCATTTGGAATGAGTGGAACAACCTCTATATCCCTAATATTTTGGTTGCCATCTTTATTATTGGTTTGGTCGGATTGATTCTAGACAGCGTCTTTGCAGCACTAGAAAAGTTTGTTGAGTTTGGTCGTAAGTCATGAGCGCTCCCTCTATTGATTCTGTCCGTTCACCTACCCCATCAGCTCGTACTGCCGTGTCTCTTGAACCTGTTCTACCCAAACCTGAGATTCCTTCAGCCCAGCTTTCTGTCCGCAACGTAACCAAAGTGTTCGAGGGAAAACAAGATCTCTTCAGCAAGCTCACGCGTAAAACAACGCGAGACTTTACGGCTATCGAGGACATCAGTATAGACATTGAACCCAACACTTTTGTGTCTATCATTGGCCCTTCTGGATGCGGTAAATCCACACTGCTAAATATGATTGCGGGACTTTCTGATATTAGCGGTGGAGAGATTCTGCTAAACAATCAGCCCATTCGTGGCCCTGGCCCAGATCGCGGCATGGTCTTTCAAAACTATGCGCTGATGCCCTGGATGAGCGTAGAAGAGAACATTCGCTTTGCTGTAGAGACGGTATATCCCAAGCTGGCTCCCAAGCAAATGACGCGCCGAATCAAGGAAAACATTCAGCTAGTCGGGCTAGAAGGGGCTGAGAAAAAACACCCGCATGAGCTTTCTGGGGGAATGCGACAAAGGGTAGGCATTGCGCGGGCGCTAGCGATTGATCCTCAGATTTTGCTGATGGACGAGCCGTTTGGGGCGCTAGATGCTTTGACGCGTGGCTTCTTACAAAGTGAGGTTGAGCGCATTTGGGAGCAGCAGCGCAAAACGGTGATTATGATTACGCACAGCATTGAGGAAGCTCTGCTGCTGTCGGATCGCATTGTGATGATGACGAGAGGCCCTGCCGCCCGAGTCGATGAAATTTTGGAGGTGCCTTTTCCGCGTCCACGGAACCGCGAAACCATCGACCAGCACCCCGCCTACCATCAGCTCAAAACTGAAATGGAACGGCACTTGTTCCGAGAGACGCAGGCAGTAGAAGCTTCGCGCATCTAAAGATCGCTAAAGACTTAATCCAAGAAATTAACTTAAGAGGTATTTGATATGACGACCCCAGAAATTACGAAAAAACTGCTAGCCGCCAAAAAAGCAAAGGGCTTAAGCTTCGCCGATTTAGAAGCGAAGCTGGGCTTCGATGAAGTGTGGATTGCCTCAGTGTTCTACCGGCAGGCTAGTGCATCTGAAGAAGAGGCGAATAAGATGGTCGAAATGTTAGGGCTAGACTCAAAGGTAGCCGAAGAACTTACTGAGTGCCCTCTAAAAGGAGGTCTAGATCCGTTGGTGCCTACCGATCCGTTGATCTATCGCTTCTATGAGATTATGCAGGTCTACGGGATGCCTGTGAAGGCGGTGGTGCACGAAAAGTTTGGCGATGGCATTATGAGCGCCATTGACTTTTCGATTGACGTGGAGCGCGAAGAAGATCCGAAGGGCGATCGCGTAAAAGTCATCATGTGCGGCAAATTCCTTCCTTATAAGAAGTGGTAATGCTCTCCTCACAAAGTGCTTAGACTAAGCGGGCTATACTCTTGAAACTAAAAAGCTCAGACAAATGTTTGACTGAGCTTTTCCTGTACCTATGCATTGTCTAGGCTAATAGCTGTCGTCGCCAGTGACGGTTTTGATTCCGAGGGTGTGGTTGGCTTCGTGGAGGCGTTCGGCGATCGCATTTCTCCAGTTCAGACTAATTTCAGGATTGGCCAGTACCTGCTGCGCTTGCTCACGACACTTAGCCCCAGCCGAAACGTCCATTTGGCCAATGCCTACCAACTCTTCGTAAAGCTTTTGCAGCAGCGTCTCTGATGGCGGCTCTACAGAAAGAGACTGCGTGGGAAGTATCTCGGACATATCGAACTCCTTACCTGAATTAATTAAGCGCGCCTGCTAGCAAATTTTCGGGAGCAGGGCGATCGCCAAGTAAATTGTGTCCTGATAAGTGAAAATGATCTTCCGTATGCCAATAAGCTTTACAAAAGAGGAAGATGTGGACGGGGTTCTTAGCGTTTCTTAGCAAAATTAGCGATGCTTGATACGTTCTATTCCTAATATTCTGATACCTTTTAACTGATAACGTTAACGCTACGCTAGCAACCGAAGAAAACCTTATGCTGTTGTCCCCACAGGAAAAAGACAAGCTGCTGATTTTTACAGCGGCGCTGGTAGCCGAAAGGCGGAAGGCAAGAGGCGTTAAGCTCAATTACCCGGAGGCGGTGGCCTATATTTCGGCGGCGATTATGGAAGGGGCCAGAGATGGCAAAACCGTGAGCGAGCTGATGAGTGAGGGTACAACCTTGCTAACGCGCGAGGACGTGATGGAAGGCATTCCAGAGATGGTGCACGAAGTACAGATAGAGGCGACTTTTCCCGATGGGACAAAGTTGGTGACCGTGCATAACCCAATTCTGGATTAGGCGTAAAGGAAGTTAGAAATGTACAAGGAAAACACAGCAGAACCGATCCCTTTAGTGCCAGGACAAATTATTCCGGGTAGCTCGGAGATGATTGAGCTGAATGCGGGTCGCGAGATTGTTACGATGGTGGTGAGTAATGCGGGCGATCGCCCCATCCAAGTCGGCTCCCATTTCCATTTTTACGAAGTGAATGAAGGCTTGCAGTTTGATCGCGATCGCGCTAAAAAAATGCGCCTGAACATCATCGCAGGCACCGCCGTTCGCTTTGAACCGGGCGACGAAAAAGAAGTCGAGCTAGTGCCCTACGGCGGCAGTCAAGAAATCTACGGCTTTAACGATAAATATAATGGAGCAAACCTGAGAGAATAATGGTCAAATCAGCGGCTCGTCTAGGCATTGGTGGGCCAGTCGGCAGCGGCAAAACCGCTTTAATAGAAGGTATCGTGCCACTTTTACAGGCGCAGGGAATCGAAGTTGCCGTGGTTACCAACGATTTGCTCACCACGGAAGACGCCGACAGACTCAAGCGCAAAGGCTTTTTGGGCGCGGATCGCATTGTTGGAGTAGAGACCGGGAGCTGCCCGCATACCGCCATCCGCGAAGACCCTACGATGAACCAGCTCGCTATTCAAGATTTAGAACTGTTGTTTCCTCAGCTAGACTTGATTCTGATTGAAAGCGGCGGCGATAATTTGGCCTCTACCTTCAGCTACGAGCTAGTCGATGCCTATATGTTTGTCATTGATGTGGGCGCAGGTGATGACATTCCCCGTAAGAACGGGCCAGGTTTTGTACAGTCCGATTTAGCCGTGGTGAACAAGATAGATATTGCGCCTTACGTGGGTGCAGATTTGGAATTGATGCGATCGCAATCCGCCCAATATCGCCAAGGCAAACCCGTCGTATACACCAACTGCAAAACTGCTGAAGGTCTCGATGAGGTTGTTGATTTCATTCAAAAGACGCTGTTGTTCAATTCATGAGCACTCAAACAGCGCTGGCACAATCTCAACTTTCTCTGGCGTTAGGCTGCAATACCGCTAAACAGACCATCTTTCAGAAACGCTATATGGCTTATCCCTTAAGCGTTTCCCCACTCTTTCGACGGGAGGATAGTAGCCCAGGAAAAGCCCCGTCAAAGCGAGCTTATTTATATCGGATGAACACTTCGCCCGGTCTTTTAGCGGGAGACTCGTTAGGAATCGTCCTTCAGCTTGCACCTGAAAGTCAGCTTTATCTGGCCGATCAGTCCGCGACAAAAGTGCATCAGATGCCCGATTCAAATACTCACGCAACTGTGCAGTACGACATTCGTTTAGAGGCAGACTCCACGCTAGAGTTTTTGCCAGAGCCGCTGATTTTATTTGAAGACTCAGATTTGCAACAAACTACCGAAATTGCGATGCATCCTGAGGCCGGTCTTTGTTGGGGAGAAATTATTTTACCTGGACGATTAGCGAGAGGAGAGATTTATAAGTTTCGCCGCTATCTAAATAAAACAAGAATACGGTGCTTAGATGGCAAGCTGTGGTTTGCAGAGACGATGAATTTAACCGGTAAAGGAAATCGGTTTGCGAGCAGCCCTCTGTTTGCGGATGCGCCTGTACTGGGGACGTTGATTTTGGTTTTGCCAGAGGCGATCGCCACGACCCAAACGCTAAAAACGCTTAGCAACCAAATCGACTCAATAGAATCCAACTCGCCTTCGCTCAACTTAGTTAGCTCAGTTCTTCCCGGTGATAGAGGACTCTTTGTTCGCGCCATATCCAAGACAACCCGAGAGATTCAATCTTGTTTTAAGCAGGCGCTGAATTATGGGCGATCGCTACAAAGACAAAATCCATTACCATACGGATTATAAGCCGTCTGCCTTTAGAGAAATATGACTCAGGAAACGCTACTAGCTGAAACTTATTTAGGTAATATTGGCGAGAGTGATGAACTGGCCCAGCGAGTGTCGAAATCGCAAAAGGACAGCTTGTGTTTAGCGGTGACGATTGGGCGGAGCGATCGCGCCAAAGGCAGAATTTTGACCCAAACCACTTCAGGGCAAAAGGTAGGAATTGTCAAAGGTCGCGACTGGCTACTAAGAGATGGCGACGTGCTGGCTATAAAAGAAAACCGCCTTGTACTCGTGAGCATTCAGTCACAGATAGTCATTGCCCTAAAGATTGATCAACACGAACACAACGATCCGACAGCGCTAATACGGTTAGGCCACGTTTTAGGCAATCGTCACTGGCCGGTCATTATCCAAGCACAGACACTTTATATCGAGCTAGTGGCTGAGGCAGCTTTGATAGAATCTACGCTAAAAGAGACCGCAGCTAGACTAAACATTAAAGGATTACAGATTGAGCAGGTGCAAAAATCTGCTCAAGACGCATTGGACTTTCACACAGATAGCGCTCATCATCACTAACCTCATGCCCGACTCTCTCCATCAACAACTGGCGCTTTTACAGCTAGCCGACTCTTTCTTTCCCTCAGGCGCGTACACGCTTTCCCATGGATTAGAGAGTTTGGTACAAAGCGGTACGGTTAAGACGGCTGAGGATGTAGAAGGTTTTGTGCGGCTGTTATTGTGCAACAAAATAGGGCCGATGGATTTGGTGGCGATCGCCCACACGCATTGCGCCAGCCAAAATAACAACATGCAAACCATCCGCGACATAGACGCTCGCCTATTTGCCCAAACGCCAATAGAAAAAACGCGCATCACCCAACGTCAAAGCGGACGCGCTTTACTCATGGTTGCTGGTAAAACCTGGCCGCACGTGCAGTTAAAGACCTTAGCGACGAAAACCGCTAAAGGCGAAATAAACTGTCTTCATCCAATTGTCTTTTCAGTTGTGGCTCGCGTTGCCGGACTCTCTCTACAATCAACAGTTCTGGCATTTACCCACGGATTTGTCACGGGCTTACTTGGTGCAGCGATTCGGTTGGGCGCAGTAGGACATCTAGACTCGCAGCAGATCAGACTTCGACTTACAGCAGATATGGCGACGATTTGCCAGGATTGTGAGGGGCGACCGCTTGATGATATGTGGTCTTGCACACCGCTAATCGACTTAGCCCAAATGCGGCAAGCCAAGCTATCGCGCCGATTATTTGCAAGTTAAGCGATCGCATCAGAAACCTTCAAGCCGCTGATTCACTGCCTCTAGCGATCGCCAACAATCCACTCAACACGAACAAACTACCTATGCCAAACCACAGCGACGGTATTTCTTTCAGCACAACCGACGCACAACCGACGGCAAACATAGGTTCTGTTAGCAGAAGAGCCGCTGCCAAAAGTACCGGCACTCGCTGTGCCGCTATGGTGTAGAGCAACGTTGACATGGCCGTAGATAAAACGGCTCGCGGCGAAATTTGGATGATAGAACGACGGGCAGCAGCACGATAGTCGCGACGAAAAAGCGACCTGCGACGATGGCGAAGGGAGACCAGCCAGGAAGCCAGCGAATGAAGATGCCTGCGGTGGCCCAAGTTGCGGTGGAGATTAGAGCGATCGCGATTCCCCGACTATCGAGTTTGGATGACATTATGGCGATCGCTTTTCACTTTCTGAGGATATATCGTAGGCTCCTGTGGGATAAAGAGTAATCGCGATACTAGCTCCAGTTGCAGCCACTCGCGCGACGGTCTCTGCGCTCAGCTCACTGCGAAAGCTACAGGCTTTATCTGTCCCAACAAATGCGATATCAAAAACCTTTCTACTGCAATTCCGCCAAACGCTTCTAACAGCTTGAGGAAAGGACTCAATCAAATCGCAAAAGCTGTTCAAGGCAATATCCGCATCCTTATCAGTGTCCGAGATCTCGAAGCTCGCAAAGTAGTCTCCTCGTTTGCCGCCGCCACCCCTGTCCGAGCGAAGAACGATTACATTTTGGCCCAGCGCTTCGATCAAGCCGACCAAACTTTCAGAAGAAGCGATGTCTAAATCGGTAGTGATGTACTGAGTATTCATAAGCCGATAGTATCATTCACAAGATCTCGCAAGAGAAGTTTAGCTACATCAGACTCTCTATCTAGCAATAACTCTCCATTTAGCAATAAAGAGCTGGCTTCATGTGATAGAAAAATAGCAAACCCACGGTCTTGCTCTATTCGGTTCTAAACCGTTTCTTTAGAATCTCTTGTGAGTGCCGTGTAGAATCTATTCAAACTAACCGTTCTCACTGTCATGAATAGACATAGAAGGCACCATTTTCACTTGCAACTCGCAACCTACGGCTGCCGCATACTTTTGTAGCGTAGCTAAGGAAGGAGAATGCTTTCTACTTCCTAGAGACGATTCGAGGCGGGTGATAGCGGGTGCCTTAGTGCCCATTCGTGCCGCTACATCTGCCTGAGTAAGGCCAGCAAGCTGGCGCGCTCGCAGCATTTGGCGTAGTAACTCAAACTCAGGCGCTAGCTCATCGTATGCAGCCTTTGTTGCCGGATCTGAAAGCAGTTCAGCCTTTAACTCACTGTATTCCATGCTCTTTAATCTCCGATAAACGCTTTCTAGCGATGCGTAGCTCCTTGTTTGGGGTTTTTTGAGACTTCTTAACGAATCCATGCAGCATTACGATACGCTGATCGATTAGGGTACAGTAGAACACTCTTGCAATCCCTTCTCTCCCTTTCACTCGAAGCTCAAATAAACCATTAGACATTGCACGGGTATGCGGCATACCTAGATTAGAACCAAATTCCAGTAGTGTATCCGATAGAACAACGTACCGCGCTCTCAATCCGGGTGGTAAGTCTATAACAAACTGCTCAACGTCTTCATAAGGAAACTCGATTGTCCAAGACATAACTTTTTAATTGACATTTTTAATTCTAGTTAAGTACTAAAGCTTATACATATAATAACATATTTGTTATTTATTTTTTAGAAGAGCAGATCGATTTGCCAAATTTCATTTCTGCGAATGTTTTTCTACAGGTATCTTGATCAAAGAAACGCTCATATCTTTTTAAGACTAATATAAGACGCTTCAACTTCTCAACCGCACCTTATTCTTGTAAGTAGCTTCCTTCAATGAGCAATTATATTAGCCGCCGCGATTACGCTGATACCTTTGGGCCAACTGTGGGCGATCGCATTCGCTTAGCCGACGCCGAACTCTTTATAGAAGTAGAACAAGACCTCACCACCTACGGCGGCACCTATTACGGCGACGAAGTAAAGTTTGGCGGCGGTAAGGTGATTCGTGATGGTATGGGCCAATCGCCGATATCGCAGGCCGATGGCGCGGCCGATACTGTTATTACCAATGCGCTGATTCTAGACTGGTGGGGCGTGGTAAAGGCCGATGTGGGGATCAAAGACGGCAATATTGCCAAGATTGGGAAGGCAGGCAATCCTTATACGCAAGACAATATAAACATTATTATCGGGCCGGGTACGGAGATTATTGCGGGCGAGGGTAAGATTTTGACGGCGGGGGCAATCGACTCGCATATTCACTTTATTTGTCCGCAGCAGATTGAAGTGGCGATCGCATCAGGGACAACAACCATGCTCGGCGGCGGCACTGGCCCAGCTACCGGAACACTCGCCACCACCTGCACACCCGGCGCATGGAACATTCACCGCATGTTAGAAGCCGCCGAAGCCTTTCCGATGAACTTGGGCTTTATGGGCAAAGGCAATTCCAGTCAGCCAGCCGCGTTAATAGAACAAATCAACGCGGGCGCGATGAGCCTGAAGCTGCACGAAGACTGGGGAACCACCGCCGCCACCATCGACAACTGCCTGACTGTCGCTGACGAATACGACGTACAAGTGGCAATTCACACCGATTCACTGAACGAAGCGGGTTTTGTTGAAACTACAATAGCCGCTTTCAAAGACCGCGTAATTCATACCTTTCACACCGAAGGCGCAGGCGGCGGACATTCTCCCGATATTTTGACGGTTTGTGCGTTGAGCAACGTACTGCCCGCTTCTACCAACCCCACGCGCCCTTACACCATCAACACTTTTGACGAGCATAAAGACATGCTGATGGTGTGTCATCACCTGGACACAAACATTCCAGAAGACGTGAAGTTTGCCGAGTCTCGTATTCGTCGCGAGACGATTGCCGCTGAAGATTTGTTACACGATATGGGCGCGTTTAGCATTATGTCCTCCGACTCTCAAGCGATGGGGCGCGTGGGTGAAGTGGTGACGCGTACCTGGCAAACGGCGCACAAAATGAAGGTGAAAAAAGGATTGTTGCCCGATCCGCAGAATGAGAGCGAAACGCACGACAATTATCGGGCGAAGCGGTATGTGGCGAAGTATACGATTAATCCAGCGATCGCTCACGGCATCTCTCACTGTGTCGGCTCTGTAGAAGAAGGCAAACTTGCCGATCTATGCCTCTGGAGTCCAGCCTTCTTTGGTGTAAAGCCCGAGACCGTGATAAAAGGCGGCTTCATTGCCTACGCACAAATGGGAGACGCCAACGCCAGCATCTCCACGCCGGGGCCAGTGCACATGCGACCGATGTTTGGCAGCTTTGGCAAAGCCATCAACAGCACTGCATACACCTTTGTCTCTCAAACAGCAATGGATTTCGATATCGCCAGTCAGCTAGGAATAGAGGCCAAACGTCTGCGCCCTGTCTTCAACACTCGCCAGCTCAAAAAGAGCGATCTCAAACTCAATAGTCTCACCCCCAACATCGAAGTCACACCCGAAACCTTCGAGGTGCGCGTAGACGGCAAATTGCTAACCTGCGAACCTGCCGAAGTTCTGCCAATGGCGCAGCGTTACTTTCTCTTTTGAGGTTTGTGCAAGGTAATATGCGATACAAACCTTAAATATTGTCTTTCGGTATCAACGAATACACTCTATGGAGTTACAGACCCATAGGATACGCTCAATATCAGTGGAAGCGCCGATAGTTAGATCTTGTTAGTTCTCTTATAGGTCTATTTGTAGATCTATCTATCCGGGTCAATACATTCTAAGTGTGGTTTTGAAGGAGTCAACAGATTAATCGATGGGAAAAGTTGGTAGACGGAAATTTTTGGTATACGGCTCTCTAGCCGCTGGTTCTAGCGTCTTTTTAAAGGCATGTGCTTCTGACGACGACAATGCAGTAATCTCAGATGCGAGTAGCGATACTGCCGCTAGCAGCGGTGGCGATAGTGGCGATACGATTAAAGTTGGCATTCTGCACTCCCTTAGCGGCACAATGGCGATTAGTGAAACCACCGTGGTAGACGCTGAAGAGCTGGCGATTGAAGAAATCAACGCGGCTGGCGGCGTGTTGGGCAAGCAGATTGTTGCGGTTAAAGAAGACGGTGCATCCGACTGGCCGACGTTTGCGGAAAAAGCAGAAAAGCTGATCGACCAGGATGAAGTTGCCGTGGTGTTTGGCTGCTGGACTTCGGCTAGCCGCAAAGCCGTACTCCCTGTGTTCGAAGAAAAAGACCACATGCTGTGGTATCCGGTACAGTACGAAGGTCAGGAATGTTCTAAGAACATCTTCTACACAGGCGCTGCGCCCAACCAACAGATTGAGCCTGCCGTTACCTGGCTATTGGAGAACAAAGGTAAAGAATTCTTCTTAGTCGGTTCGGACTACGTTTTTCCCAGAACCGCTAACAACATCATCACAGAACAGCTTAAGGCTGACGGGGGCACGGTTACGGGCGAAGATTATCTGCCTCTGGGTAATACAGAAGTTACGCCTATTATCAACAAGATCAAACAGGCTCTGCCCGACGGCGGCGTGATCTTCAATAGCTTGAACGGTGACAGCAACGTCGCGTTCTTTAAGCAGCTTAAGAGTGCAGGCATGGGGCCAGATAAGTATCCCGTAATGTCTGTGAGTATTGCCGAAGAAGAAGTTCGTCAGATTGGGCCAGAGTTCTTGGAAGGCCATTACGCTGCCTGGAACTATTTCCAAACGGTAGAGAGTCCTGCAAATACTAAGTGGGTTGCAGACTTTAAGGCAAAGTACGGTGAAGATCGAGTCACTAATGACCCGATGGAAGCCGCTTATATTATGGTGTATCTGTGGGCGCAAGCCGTAGAGAAAGCAGGCACAACTGATATCGCAGCAGTGCGCGAAGCGGCTTACGGTCAGACCTTGGAGGCACCCGAAGGCTTGGTAACGATGAACGCCAATCACCATATTTCGAAGACGGTTCGGATGGGTGAGATTCGCGCCGACGGCATGTTCGATATTGTTTCTTCAACCGAAGGGCCGGTTGATCCGATTCCTTGGAACCAGTATGTAGCTAATACAAAAGGCTATGCCTGTGACTGGTCTGATGCAGCGAAAGGTGGCAAGTACAAGACTTAAGGAACATCAAGTAAGATCTTAAGTTCAGTCGAAGCTATTAGCTAATTTGCTGGCAAAGAGGGCTAAAAGGAAAAACCTTTGGCCCTTTTTGTTTGCAAGGAGGCTGTTTGAATTTGTTAGAGAAGATAGGTTGGTTGTTTATTGAGAGGGAGGTGAACTGCTGTGATAGATGGGTTAATTACCACTCTGTTTAATGGGTTGAGTATTGGGACAGTGCTGCTGATGGTAGCGCTAGGATTGGCCGTAGTTTTTGGGCTGATGGGCGTGATTAATTTGGCGCACGGCGAGCTGATGATGCTGGGAGCCTATACCACTTATGTGGTGCAAAACGGCTTTAAGATGCTGGGCAGCGAACAACAAGGACTGTATATATGGGTGGCCATTCCGCTTTCTTTTTTAGTAGCCGCGTTAGTTGGACTCGCGCTCGAACGAGGCGTGATTCGATTTCTGTACGGTCGCCCTTTGGAGACATTGCTAGCCACCTGGGGCGTGAGCTTGATTTTGCGTCAGTTTGTGCGTAGCGTGAGCTGGTCGATGGCGATTGGGCTAGTTATTTTCAGCGTTTTGTTCTTTGGGGGGAAGTGGCTGGTGGCGAAGTTTGCACCGGCTCGGCAGGCGTTGGCGAATGTTATTTTGTTTGTGCTTTCGGGCGCGATCGCCTGGACAATCGGCAGCTCTCTCAACAGCAATACTACCTTCGAGCGCCCCTGGTTTAGCGCCCGCAACGTAGACGTTACCGCCCCCGGCTGGCTACAGGGCAGCCTCAGCGTGACCGATACGCTACAGTTTCCGATCTCTCGCTTGTTTATTATTGTCCTAACGATTCTGAGTTTGCTAGGCGTGTACTGGTTCTTGCAAAAGTCTCCTTGGGGTCTGCGCATCCGCTCGGTTACGCAAAATAGAGATATGAGCGCTTGCTTGGGCATTCCGACCGCGCAGGTAGACGCGGTTACCTTTGCGCTGGGATCGGGGCTGGCTGGACTCGCTGGTTTTGCCGTAACGCTGCTGGGATCGGTCGGGCCAAACCTGGGGGTGAACTATATTGTGGATGCCTTTATGGTGGTTGTCGTGGGCGGTGTCGGGAATCTGGTAGGCAGCATTATTGCCGCGCTTTGCATTGGCGTGGTCACCTACTTATTAGGCTCTGGAACCATACCGCTACTGCTTAGTAGCACCGAAAACTTGCAGCCGCTCACCGATTTCTTTAACTTTTTTGCAACGACCAGCATGGCTAAGGTAATGGTGTTTGCCCTGATTATTGTGTTCTTACAGATACGTCCGGCGGGCCTGTTTCCGCCTAAAGGCCGTTCGGCGGAGATATAAATATGACAGCTTTAACCGATTCAAGAACGCCAAGTGGTAAAGGTAATCAGAAGGTGGAGTTTTTGGTAGTGGGGGCGATCGCTCTCCTCCTCATCTTCATCGCGCCCCTATTGCTTAACAACTTTCGCATGGGGCTATTAGGCCGCTTCCTATCTCTCTCTATTGTCGCCCTCGGCATCGACCTAATCTGGGGCTACACCGGAATGCTCAGCCTCGGCCACGGCATCTTCTTCGCGCTGGGCGGCTACGCCTTCGCCATGTTCCTTCAGCTCCAGCCAGATGTGGCCGTTCCCGATTTCTTTTCTCTCTATGGCGTCGCCGAACTGCCCTGGTTCTGGGAGCCGTTTCGCTCCTTTCCATTTACGCTATTAGCCATTGTCTTTATTCCCGCGCTGATCGCTGGAATCTTAGGCTATCTGGTCTTTCGCAATCGTATTCGCGGCGTTTACTTTTCCATTTTGACGCAGGCCGCCTTAGTTGTTTTCTTCAACTTTTTCAACGGTCAGCAAGAGCTGATTAACGGCACCAATGGCCTGAAAACCAGCACCACAGAAATGTTTGGTCAGTCGGTGGGCGGCGACGGAATGCAAACCACCTTCTACATCTTCACCGTTATTCTATTAGCGCTGACCTACGGACTCTGCCGATGGCTCACCAGCGGTCGCTTTGGCCGAATGCTGATTGCCATTCGAGACGACGAAAACCGGGTGCGCTTCTCCGGCTACGATCCCACCGCGTTTAAGGTGGTGGTGTTTGCGGTTTCGGGCGCGATCGCGGGCATCTCAGGTGCACTCTACACCGTACAGTCGGGCATCGTTTCACCGCAGTATATGGACATTGCCTTCTCGATTGAGATGGTGATTTGGGTCGCAGTGGGCGGACGCGGAACGCTAATTGGCGCAATTTTGGGGGCGCTGGTGGTGAGCTGGGGGAGAGCCTTGCTCAGTGAAAAATATCCCGATATCTGGCTGTTCTTTCAGGGGGCGCTATTTTTGATTGTGGTGACGGTGCTGCCCGACGGGATCGTGGGCTGGTTTCGCCATCGGGCGTTAGATCAAATGCGATCGCTCTTCGGCAAACCCACGCCAGTCAACACCTATCCTCAAATTGAAGTGGACGAAACCATCCGACAAGAAGCCCGACTCTACGGCGAACCCCATGAACCCCTAGTCGAACCGTCTTCTCAGCGGCCAGATGCTTAAGGAGCGCTATTTACTATGACAACAGCCGAAAAAACAGCCACTCAGACCAAGCCGTTACTGGAGATTGAAGACGTTACCGTTAGCTTTGATGGATTTAAGGCAATTAATGGCCTGAATTTTAAGATGGGCGATCGCGGTTTGCGCGTCATCATTGGCCCTAACGGAGCCGGGAAAACGACTTTTCTCGATGTGATTACGGGAAAGGTACAGCCCACAGCGGGACGCGCTTTGTTCAAAGGAAAAGATATTAAGTCTTTGCCAGAACATGCGATCGCCCGTCTCGGCATTGGTCGCAAATTTCAAACGCCCAGAGTATACCTAAACCTGACGCCCCGCGAAAATTTGGAGCTTTCCTGCAACCGAATCAAAACTGTTTGGCACACCCTGTTCAAACCCACCCCAACCGCAGAAACGCGAACCGTCGCCGGACTGCTCGAAACTATCGGCCTGTCGGCAAAATCGGATGTGCCCGCAGCGCTGCTTCCCCACGGTGAAAAACAGTGGCTAGAGATTGGCATGTTGGTTGCCCAATCGCCCGACCTGCTGCTAGTTGATGAACCCGTTGCCGGTTTAACAGACGAAGAAACCGAGCGCACCGGAGACCTTTTAATCTCGCTTGCAGAAAGCCACGGCGTCATTGTCATCGAACACGATATGGAATTTGTGCGACAAATTGCCAGACAGAACAAAGTCACCGTCCTGCACGAAGGTAGCGTACTTTGCGAAGGTACCATGGACGAGATTCAAAGCGACCCCAGAGTGATCAAAGTGTACTTAGGAGATCCCGACGCATGATTCAGACCGCCCCCGCCTCGACTCTACCCCCAGTTCCCGTTACGCCTACGCTCAAAGTCTCCGCGCTCAACGTCTATTACGGCGAAAGCCACATTTTGCGTAACGTAGACATGACTATTCCTCAAGGCAAAATGGTCTGCCTCATCGGGCGCAACGGCGTGGGCAAAACCACCTTGCTTAAAACCGTTATGGGGTTGCTTGCGCCTCGCAGCGGCCAAATTGACTATCAGGGGCGATCGCTCCTCCCACTTCCCACCCACAAGCGGGCAAAACTCGGCATCGGCTACGTCCCCCAAGGCCGAGAAGTCATCCCCCGCCTGACTGTCAGAGAAAATTTACTGATCGGCTTAGAAGCCAAGCCTAAAGGGTCTAGCAGCAAAAAGGATATCCCTGAAGACATCCTTCAGCTCTTTCCCGTATTAAAAGAAATGCTTTCTCGGATGGGCGGCGATTTGAGTGGGGGGCAACAGCAGCAGTTGGCGATCGCCCGCGCCCTGATGGGTCGCCCTCAACTGCTCGTACTCGACGAACCCACCGAAGGCATTCAGCCCTCTATCATCCTCGATATTGAAAACGCCGTTCGGCAGATCGTTGAGACTAGCGGCATGTCTGTACTGCTAGTAGAACAACACCTTCATTTTGCACAGCAGGCCGACTATTACTACGCCATGCAAAAAGGCGGCATCGTCGCCTCCGGAGCAGCCAAAGAACTCAGCGGAGACGTCATCCAAAAGTTTTTAGCCGTATAAAATCAGATCAGCGCATAGAGCGCAAGCTGTTGACTAAAAACACAACCAGGCAAGCAACGACCAGTAACCAGAGCACAATCCCCGGCAAAAAAGACAGCAGCGTTAGCCCTCTGAGCACCCACACGGCAATGGTGAAGCAAACGAGAAACAGCAGCAGTTGAGAACCGGGTTTGAGCTTAAATCGTCTGGCCATATTTATAATTCCGTAGTATTTGATAGATGAAGCTTATGCGCCAGCCAGCCAAATCTAGCCAGAAAGTCTGTTAATTTCAGCAGGAACGCTTACGACTAAGCGTACGTCTCAAGAGCGAAGCGGGCAAACTCTGAGCATGTTTTAGTTTGCTCTCAGTATATTTACCAAAAGTTTACTAGATTTGGCTAAAGCCTTAACCCGTTTGTCCGTAATCATAGGCATACTGGACTAGCCAAGCGCCGATAGCCTCATCAATCGCCATCACGCTACCTTTCTCCACCTTATATGAATGCAACCCTGCTATCTACATTACCGAGTATGAATGAGCCATCTGTTTCTGAACAAGTCAGTCCAGTTATCTCGCAGAAAACTGTAAGCCAGCAAGATGCGCGATCGCTCCTACAGGGTGAGGTGTTAATTTCTACGACTATTATGGGAACGGGCGCAGCGGTTACGGCCACGATGTATGTGCCTTTGGTGCGATCGCAAACCTGGCAAAAGCTAACCGAGTACAGCAACTGGGTGTATTACTTCCCTGATATCGTGCAAAGCCAAGTTTTAGAAGTGAAGAATCAGACCAAAACACACCCGATGACGCGTCGGCTGTATCAGGTAGCTCGCAAAGCCTTTTTGGTATTCTCGGCTCAAGTAGAGATTTATCTTCAGGTAATAGAAACGGTTCACCAAAAAATTCAGTTTCGCCTAGAGCAGGGAAACTTTTCGGACTTTGCCGCTGACCTAACGCTAGAAGACTACGGACAAGGGACGCTCATTACTTATTCGGTTAAGGCCACGCCGCTGATCCCGGTGCCCAGCTTTTTGATTGAGCAGGCGATTCGTCACGATTTGCCCGGTAATATGAAGACGATGCGCCGGGTAATGTGCGCCGCCTAGCGCTAACCCGGTAAACTGTAGCAGGTATCTCACTGGCCGGTTCTCTATCGCGATGTCTAATACAACAACAGGTTTAGATCCGAAGCTACATGAGTATTTGCTCACGGCCACGCTGCGTGAGTCTGCGGTTTTAGCTGAGCTAAGAAAAGAAACGGCTGAGCATCCGCAGGCCAGAATGCAAATTTCGCCGGAGCAAGGTCAGTTTATGGCGCTGCTGGTACAGTTAATGGGTGCCAAAAAGACGTTAGAAGTTGGCGTATTTACAGGCTATAGCTCGCTAGCGGTGGCGGCGGCACTGCCGGAAGATGGAAAGATTGTGGCTTGTGATGTGAGTGAGGAGTTTTGTGTGATCGCCCGCAAATACTGGCAAAAAGCCAACCTCGCCCACAAAATAGATCTTCGCATCGCCCCAGCTCTAGACACGTTAGATAGTCTGATTGCAGCAGGCGAAACCAACAGCTTCGACTTTGCCTTTATCGACGCCGACAAAAGCAACTACGACAACTACTACGAACGCAGCCTACAGCTCGTACGCCCCGGCGGACTGATCGCTGTGGACAACACACTCTGGTACGGACGAGTCGCGGACGCTGAAGTGCAGGACAATCGAACCCAGAAAATTCGCGCTCTAAACGAAAAGGTTCGCGACGATAAGCGCGTGACGATGAGCTTATTATCTACTGGTGATGGCCTACTGCTGGCTGTAAAACGACCGCCTAAGTAGCTACTTATTGGAGAAATCTTGAGACTTCAACTATTTTACTCGCCGGAGATGTCTGCTTTCATCGCCTCAGTAATTCGTTCAAAATCTTTTTGCTCTATCTCGAATAGGCCGCGCATGAAGGGAAAACCCCATTTTTGTTTGTTCTGAATGAACGATAGAGACTCAATTAGGGGGCGAATAGGGGCTTCTTGAGATTGAAAGAATGACATATTTCGCCGCCAGGGGTGAAAGTTGGGAGAGACTTCTACTTGATAGGGTTCGTCGTCGGCGATCGCACCGATAGCAGTAAAGTTTTGCAGAGATTCGCCATTTTCTATTTGCGTTTTGGCTGAATAGAAAACGAGTAAATCTCCTTGTTTTAGGCTTTTAAGCTTTGTGTTTTTACCATGTCCGGCCTGGGTAAACCCACCTTTTACGCCAACTAAAACATGGTCGCGAGAAATTGTATTGATCCAATAGCTGCGGTTTTGACTCATTTTAATGCTTTATTTTGCTATTTTTTGCCTTTAGCTGCCGCTGACGTTTTCTTTCGCGAAAGCGATCGCGCTTCTCATCAGTCATCTCGCCTATACAGTGCGGGCAAGACACCTCACTTTCATAGTCTGGAGACTGTTGTTCTTCTAGCGATACGGGATAACCACAGGCATAGCAAATCGAATAAGAACCCGGTTCTAAACCGTGCTTTATGGCTACCCTCTCATCAAAGACGAAGCACTCTCCTTTCCAGAGACTTTCTTCTTCGGGTACTTCTTCTAAATATTTGAGGATGCCACCCTTAAGATGATAGACCTCATCGAACCCTTGAGAGAGCAAATAGGAAGATGCTTTTTCGCAGCGAATGCCGCCTGTGCAAAACATCGCGACTTTCTTTTGCTTTGCGGGATCTAAGTTCTCTTTGGCATATTCGGGAAAGTCTCTAAAACTTTCCGTTTTAGGATTTTTTGCTCGTTGAAAAGATCCCATGCCTACCTCGTAGTCATTGCGAGTGTCGATGACGGTAATATCAGGGTTAGAAATAATTTGATTCCAGTCTTTAGGCGAAACGTAAGTGCCTACTGTCTGAGCGGGGCTTACTTCTGGTACGCCAATCGTAACGATCTCTTTTTTTAGACGTACTTTAAGCCGCTCGAACGGTGGCTTGCTGGCAGAAGATTCTTTGATGTCAATATCGATCAGGCGCTCATCAAACTTGATGAACGCTAGAACAGAATTGACGCTGTTGCGATCGCCCGAAACCGTCCCGTTAATACCCTCATTTGCCAGAAGAATCGTCCCTCTCACCTCCTGAGCTTTGCAGATGTCAATCAAGGGTTGCTGTAAGTCGGCATAGTCGGGCAATGCCACGAATTTATAAAAGGTTGCAACAGTAATCGCCATAGCAAAACGGGAGAGCAGACAAGTTTAATCAATGCTATTCTATCCTGCCGATAGCACTGTCTTAGCGGCTCTATGTAGCAAGGAATGCCGGTAAATTAGGGCAGCCATATCTTCCCCGTAGCCGCCGCCAATCACACAGGCTACTGGATAGCCCCCGGAGACACAGGCTTGTAAAACCGTACGGTCTCGCTCGAATATGCCATCATCTGTGAGGGCTAACTTCCCTAATCGGTCGTCTTTGTGTACATCTACTCCGGCGTCGTACATCACAATGTCGGGTTGAAGATCGTTGAGGAGCTTGGGAAGGTGCGATCGCAACACCGCCAAATACTCATCGTCTCCCGTATTCTCCGCTAACGGCACATCCAAATCACTCTGCTGCTTACGTCCTGGAAAGTTGACGCCGCAGTGCATAGAGAAGGTGAAGACGCTCGGATCGGCTTTGAAAATAAAGGCCGAGCCATCGCCTTGATGAACGTCTAAATCGACAATGAGGGCGGTGTGGATGAGCTTTTGAGACTGAAGGACTTTGAGGGCGATCGCCAAATCATTAAAAATGCAAAACCCAGAGCCGTAGGTCGGAAACGCATGATGAGTTCCGCCTGCCGTATTACAGGCCAAACCATACTGCAAAGCCAGCTTAGCCGTCAAAATCGTCCCACCGACTGCCGTACAAGTTCGCTGCACTAGCCCCTCACTCCAGGGCAAGCCAATTCGCCGCTGTGCCTTGGCGTCTAATGTGCCTTCGCAATAGGCTTGCACATAGGCCGCATCGTGGACTAGCTCTAGCCACTCTCTAGGCGGCGGGCCGGGTTGATAGATTTGGGCTGAAGAGATAACGCGATCGCGCACCAACAAATCGCGTAAAAGCTGAAACTTCGGCATCGGAAACCGATGACCTGCGGGCAGTGGCGTAACGTAGGCCGGATGGTAGACAACGGGGAAACTAGCCAAGGCGCAAGGAGAAAGTAGGGAGTCTGAGCGAAGCGGATAGGTAATAGGGCGTGTCATCAATTAAGCCAAGTCACAGAAGCGGCGAGATAAACAGCCCCT
>QBMC01000065.1 GCA_003242035.1 Nodosilinea foveolarum
GTATTGGGTGAGATGCTTGACGATATCGACGATGACATCGAGCAAGTCAGCGCCGATGGTGCCTACGACCGTGGCTACTGCTATGACTATCGCTTTTTAGATTCATGCAACAAAGCCGTTTCAAAGTAGCTTTTGAGGGTAGGCGAGAATACTTCTTTTATCACCTGAGCTGGATTGCCCAACTTGCGCAACTGACTATCCCTTTGGGTAGACGACTGCCAGATGAAGTTGAGCTGATTTTGGACTCTATCTAGGTTAGTGGGTTTGTGCATAGCGGCAGATGTGTGAAGCTAAGCTGTAGCAAAGCTTCTGAACCGCCGTCCAGTCAAAATCGGGGGGGGTGCCCCAGCGTCTCGACTGCAGGCAGTGTTGTATAGTCACGCTTCCACCAGTCTCGTTCAGGGAGCAGGTGGGCAAATAGAAGCCGTCTGTTCTTATGCTTGCAGCAGACATACAGTTAATCAGCACTTTCTTCCAGCGTGATTGCAGAGGAGACTAAGTTTCGAATGCAGTCCATGTTCTTCCTGGTAATTCTCTTGGGTGGGGGGTTGCATTGCTAATTATTGGCGGTGCTGTACTCTACCTCAAGAGAAATAGCGATGTAGTAGATTCCAATAGATAGATTCAACGTAATTAAGTGGGTTGATCCAATTGTTTATAAGATAATGCTGGCCCCCCAGCCCCCCAATTCTGGGGGAGTTGGAGTGCGAGCTGAGGTGGCTAAACTTCATGGACGGTATGGTAATGTCTTAGAACCCCAGAATTGGGGATAGGGGCTATGTCTATTTGGACTTTGGTGTCGCATAAGAACGTCATTATTTGTTCAGCCCACGGCTATAAACAATGGATGTTAGCTAACTTGAGTAGCAATGTAGTCCTGGAAGATTGCTGACTCCCGCTCGCCCAAAAAATCTAAAAGCATTTGCTGTCCTATCTCTACTCTGTTACCTAGTGTAAAAGCGCCAATAGCTGTTTGCAATGAAGCGATCGCGCCATCAAGCGCTACATCCAACGACAAGACAAGCTCATCGCTTTCTAACACTTCTGCAATCTGATTGGGCGAGCCACTTCCTTCTAGCCCTCCTTCAATTATCTCATCGGCGCTGAAGTCGTTGCTGGTCGGAGCGCTTTCGATAGATTGGGAGCGATTGCCGCCAAAATTCAGCAGCTCTCCAGACAGACTATCTAGCTTGGCCGTCCAGCCGTCAAAAGACCCGGCATTTAACGCGCCGGTAGAACCTTGAGTGATGCCCGTTGCATAGAGGTTACCATTGTTGTCGGAGGTGAGTCCGTAGAGTTCGTCGCGATCGCTCGTCCCAAACTGCTCGATCCACTGGCGTTGTCCCTGCTGGTCGTATCTAGCAATCCAGGCATCGAAAGATCCGGCATTCGTACCCGCTAAGCTGCTATTGGTGTAGCCCCCCACAAAGATTCTGTCAGCATCGTCGATATGCAGGCTGTAGGCTTGGTCGTCGCCTGCCGTGCCAAACTGCTGTTGCCACAGAAGCGTCCCCTCACTATCAAACTTCATCAGGTAAGCATCGTACGAGCCTTGATTCTCTCCAGCCAAATTTCCTAGCGTCCAGCCAGTCGTGTACACAGCGCCTGTGCTGTCTGTATCCACATCCCACAGCCACTCATAGTCGGGCGTTCCATACTGCGTAATCCACTGGGCTTCTCCGGTTGTCGGATCGTACTTCGCTAGCCAGTTGTCGTACAGTCCTTGGTTTCCTTCGGTATCTGTTGGATCTAGATCGCCTGCTGTCCATCCGCCCGCATAAATACTGCCATCGTCGGCGATGCTAAGGCCGTAGCTTTCGTCAAAGCTTAGCGGGCCGGACGTTCCAGTTTCTGTTGTCCATTGGCGATCGCCGTTCGTATCAAACTTGATGACAAACGTATCGTCTTGCCCATCCTCTTTAAGATCGGCTCCAGAAATAACCACATCGCCCGTCTCCTTGTTTACAGCTAGATTGAACGCATTAAAGAGAACGTTTTGTCCAATCTGACGAATCCATGTTTGTTCGCCTTGGCTGTTGTACTTCGCGACAAAGGTATCTAGATCTTGCGATTGCTTGGGGCCTGCCAAATTACCTGCGGTGACGCCTGTTACGTAGAAATTACCTTCGTTATCAGTCCCTATGCCGTAAATAGTGTCAAATTCTGAGGTACCAAACTGCAACGAGAATAGCTCGTTACCTTGACTGTCGTATTTGACAATGAAATTGTCTCTTAGGCCCAAGTTCTCTTTAATCAAATCGCCGTTAGTGCCGCCAGCGATGTATACATTTTGTTCGATATCGGTGGCGATCGCTAGCGGAATATCATATGCGGCAGACCCTAGCTGCTGAAGGCGAGGTAACTCAATCGGATGCGGAGAATTTCCTTGGAACTGAAAATAGTCTGCGCTCAAGCTGAGCTGTTCGCTGCCTATAATAAACGCAGTTAGATCGATTTGATTATCGGCGGTGCGCAGTAGAGCGGTGCCAGCCGATAGGTTTAGTAGCTGGTAGTCTTGAGCGCTGCCATGGAGCTGAAGCGTATCTTTGCTAGGTCTAAAGTCGGTAACAATAGCGGCGTCTAGCGCTCCCAGGCTGCTGAGACTGAGGTTGCTAAAGTCTGGAACCGGGGCCGAATAATAAGGGCGAGTCCAGTCGCCTAAGATAAAGGTGTCTTCCCAGTCCCGAGATTGTGGATCTTCTATTGCCAGATCGCCTACGAGGATGTCCGCCTGAGAGCGACCTGAACCAACCGTATCCGCCTGATAACCGATGACAACATCATTACCCGTTCTACCCCAAACCAACTGATCGGGTCTAAAGCCAATCGCGACATCGCTACCGGGCGTAAAGAGCTGAAAAGTAAGCGGCATCGTAGGAACAGGCTGACTGTCTTCGAGTATATTCTGAGATTGATCGAGAGGGCTATTTTGCATAGGTCAAAAATTCTTTAGCACTAATGTTGTTCTTCGCGTTGATGCCATTCTAGAGACGACTATACCTGCTTTACCACATTCTCTAGAGACTTGCTTGTGTTTGCCTGCTCAAACGATATATCGCTTGTTTTAGCGATCGCTCCATCTGAGGCGAGCAGTGGCTGGTAGTAGTTGCACAAATTTTGACAGCCTCGTTCTACAGAATAGCTATCGGCTTGTTTTAGCGATCGCTCAATAAGCCCAGTATTGTCTGCTTGCAAAGCGTACTCTATCTTTTTCGCTAGCGCTGCGCTGTCGTTAGGATCGACTAAATAAGCATTGTCGCCATCTATTAAATATTCTGCGACCGCGCCGCTCTTTACAGTGATCACCGGAACGCCCGAGGCCATTGATTCTACTACTGTAAGCCCAAAGGTTTCGTAGGGAGAAGGCGTACAAAAGAAGTCAAAAGAGGCCAGTACGTCGGCTTTGCGATCGCCCATCAAAAAACCCGTAAAGTGAACATCTGGTACGTCCTGTGCCTGACGCTTAAGTGAGTCTACGACATTATCCGGCCCATCTCCAACAATGAGTAAAGAACAATTAGGTTGCGATCGCTTTAGCTGTGCGAATGCATCAATAAGCAGGTCTACTCTTTTCTCAAAGCCAAGCCTGCCTATAAAGCCGATGACAGTATGGTTTTGAGCCTCATTCGAGAGCCAGGGACCCAAATGCTGACGGCTTTTTCGCTTAGGGCTATAAGTAGAAATATCGGTGCCAAAAAATGGAATGACACGAGTATTGCTAACGCCCATCGACTGACAGCTAGATTGAGCAGCCCGACTAGGACAAATAGTTTCATCAAACTGCCGATACAACAGGTTAAAGAGGCGAGACTGACGGACGACTGTTCTTAACCACTGCCATCCGGGATAGGTCGCCGAAAAATTGTAGACATCTGTATGGTATTCGGCCAGGTAAGGAACGTCGTTCTCTTTGGCATATTGGCGACCGGGTAACTGCCAAGCGCTGAGCAGAAAGTAGCGCTCTACGTCGGTCATCACCAATAAGTCGGGCCGGTATTGTGCAATCTGTTGGCTAATGCCCTTAGCAGATTGGAGAGTAGGTACGTAGGTCATTTTGTACGGAATCCAGGGCTTAGACTCGTAGCGCTCGACAATTAGATTAGTCGGATAGATAGCGTCATCGGTCGCTTGCTGCCAGTCTGGTGCAAAGACGATAACCTGATAGCCTTGCTCCGCAAACCAGCTAGCTCTGGCATAGTTGAAGTGGGCAGAACCGCTCACTTCAGGGGGAAAAGCCGTCACAAGGAAGGCGATAGTTTTTGTTTGGGTCATTGTTTGTGGATTTAAATCAGCGTTTGGGGAAAGAACGGACTTTGTTAGCTAGCGGCCAATTGCTGAGGTGCGAGCAGAAAGCCACTGCGGATAAAGTAGGAGAAGTAGGTAGAGAGCAGTGAGGCGTCAAGTGGCGGACAAGCGATCTGGCCCTCCGATAGTGCTGCCGTGGTAGATTCGCAGCTAATGAGCGGTCGATAGCCCTGTTGATTTAGCTCGATGTAAGAAAGATTGTTGTTCCATTTGTGGCGAAAGAAGGGGAGGAGCGGGTATAGCGGATTGTCTCTTTGGGTGCTGAGCTTTTCTTGCCAGGTGGCGAAAGGAACCTTTTGCATGTCGTAACCAGAGGCGCAGATAAAGTCGGCTAGGGCTTGCCAATGCAGAAGCTGAGGATTTTGCAGGTGAAAAGATTTACCGGCAGATGACGACTGTTGTGAAAGGTAGACGATAGAGCGGCTGTTGTAGTCTACTGGCGATAGATCTAGTAGCAGGTCTAGATCGGAGATGATGCAGCCCATTTGAATGCAGCCTTGAATCATGCGGCAGAGGAAGCCGCTGGTGTTCCACGCGCCGCTCTGACTGTGCCCCGAGACTAAAGGCGGGCGGTAGATGGTGACGGGTAGGCCGCGATCGCCCGCAATTTGCACTAACTTTTCAGACACCCATTTACTCTGAGAATAGCCCAGATAAATGTCTTCGCTTCGATTAACCGGGTTCGTTTCGTCAACGAACTGATCGTAGTAAGCGGAAGACTCAAGTACGGCAACGCTAGAAATATGATGGACGGGCTTGGTTTTAGTTTCGCAAGCTAGCCGTAAGACTTCTTGAGTCCCCAAAACGTTGATAGGCTTGAACTTAGCGTATGGATAAACATAGTTGAGCAGCGCCCCATTATGGTAGATCGCATCAATTTTCTCAGCTAACTGCTCGAACTTTAGCGGATCGAGTCCTAGCAACGGTTGGGCCAAATCTCCAACAACGGGAACAATCCGACCTTGGTAGGTCGATTGCCAAAGTCCATAGGTTTGAAGATTCTCTTTGAGTCTTTTTGCCGCTTTGTCCTCGTCTGCGGCACGAACCAAACAAAAGATATCTGCCTGCGTTCGATCTAGCAGCTCTTGAAGCAAAAAGGCTCCTAAAAATCCAGTAGCACCCGTCAAGAAAAGGTTATTCGGCGGAGAAATAGCCTTGTTATCTTTAGGGTAGATACTTTCATCTAAAACGGCTTCTTTCTGCAAGTCTAGCGCAGTCGTGCCGATAGTGTTCTTTTTAGACTGGCTTGGGACTATCTGCTCTGTAATGATGGCGATCAGGTTATTGATACTTGGCTCGTCAATTAGCGCGCGCATTGGAATGTCTGTTTTTAGATCTGCTTTGATAGTGGTGGAGAGTTCTACCGCCATTAGAGAGTCTAGGCCCATTTCGTAGAGCGATCGCCCCGCCTCCACTTCGCTCACCGCCAACCCCAACACCCCAGCCGCCTTACGCTGTAAATAGCCAAACAGCAGCTCGTGCCGTTTGGCCGCATCCACCAACTGCAACTGTTGGCGAAACTCACTGAAATGATCGCGAGTGCTAGCTTCTAATGAGTTTGCTGAGTTTGCTTCCGCTGGCGTATCAGTAGCCTCGAAAAGGGCTGCGAGTAGGGAGGGCGATCGCACATCCGGCCACTGCTGCTTAAACCGCGCCCAGTCAAAAGGCAATACAGCGAGCTGAGCATCTTCTACGCCCATCAGTTGCGAGAGCGCCGCAAATCCCTGTTCGGGTTCGAGCGCATGCAATCCTTGCTCGGCCAGCCTTTTTTGATTACGCGCTGATAGGCTAGCCGCCATACCCGAAGATTTCCAGGCAGCCCAGTTAAGGCTTAGTGCAGGCAAGCCCAAGCGATGACGATAGTGCGCTAGGCCATCCATAAAAGCATTAGCCGCTGCATAGCTAGACTGACCGGGCGAACCGATCAGAGAAACCGCTGAAGAGAAGCAGATAAAGAAGTCGATGGGCCGATCTTGGCTGAGCTGGTGTAGATTCCAAGTGCCCTGCACTTTCGCAGCCATCGCCCGCTCGAACCGCTCCCAAGTTTGCTGCATCAAAATCCCATCATCCAACATCCCGGCTGCTTGAACGATACCCCCTAAAGCAGGCAGTGCTAGAAGCGTCTCATTTGCAAGAGTGTCGATATCTGTTTTGCAAGTGATATCAACCTGAGCCACCACCACCTGAACGCCCTGCTGTTCCATTTGGCTAATAGACTTTTGAGCCTGTTCTGTCGCCTGCCGCCGCCCCAACAACAACAGATGGCGAGCGCCTTGAGCTACCAGCCATTGCGCAGTTTGCAAACCCAACGCCCCTAATCCACCCGCCACCAGATAGGTCGCATTCAAGCGAACTGTAACGGCGGGTGTCTGAGCGTTAGAAATGTTTTTCCAAGGCCGCAATCTAGCTACGTAGCGCTGCTGCTGGCGAAACGCAATATAGTCTTCTTCAGGGGGAGATTGAACTTCAGAGAACAACAGTTGAGCTTGAATTTCAGCATCTACGCCCTGTTCGCTAATCGGCAAGTCTACGAGTGCGCCCCACAATTCTCGATGTTCTAGGGCAATGACTTTACCGAGTCCCCAAACGGTAGATTGGGCAACACTTGAAGGCTCAGTCAAAGGCTCAGTCAAAGGCTCAGACAAGCCGCAGGCACTTTTATCTATCTCTAGCGAAACTGCGCCCTGTGTGGACAACCAAAGCTTTGGCTGTTCTATGCGATCAGAAAAACGAACTAAAGACTGTAGTAAGTGGAGGACACTGGCAAGTCCTGTTTGTTGAGCGTTCTCTATCGCGGGTAGGGACAGTTCTGTGCCACAGGCGTCTAAGTTCCATAGATGTACAACCCCTTTGAGCGGATAGGTCGCGGCAGAAAGAACAGTTTGCACTAAGCGATCGCACACCTCCCGACTCGCTGGATTAATCTGCCAAGCACGCGATTCTGTCTGAGCGAACTGCTTCCCCGGATAAACTAAAAAGCAGTCATGCCCGCCCGCGCTGAGCTGTTTTGAAAGCGCTAGGCCGATGCCTTGACTATCCGCAAAAATTAGCCAGCTTGCCGGTTTACTAGCCGTTGATTGAACAGCAATCGGTTTTTTCTGCCACTGCACTTTATAGAGCCAGTCTTGAAGGTTGGGTTTAGAACTTTCTGGCTGTGGCGATTGCTCAGTCTGCTTAGCAATTAGATCCAACAACTTAGGCAATAACTCAAGCTCAGCATCAGAGAGAGCATAAGCGTTTGCAATGTCTTTTGAGAGTTGTTCAATCGAATTCGCGGTTATCTTCGCGAGCGACTGGCTGCTGTCGCCACTAGGAATGTCAGCCCAGTAGCGCTTTCTTTGAAAAGGGTAAGTTGGCAAAGCAAGCCGGTGGCGCTTGTAATCCTGATCAAAGCTGTTCCAGTTGATTGCAACGCCCTGTGCGTAGAGATGGGCGATCGCCTCTGCGATCATCTCCCAATCGTCCCTATTCTGGCGCAAGCTAGGCACCCAAACTACCTCATCTTCTGGCAAACAGCGACGCCCCATCCCAATCAGTACCGGCTTCGGCCCGATCTCAAGAAGTAGTCTGCATTTTTGAGCGCGTAGCGTCTCTAACCCCTCGGCAAATCGCACCGGCTGGCGTACGTGGTTCATCCAATAGTCCGGCGTGGCAATCTCTGTGCTAATCTCTTTCCCAGTTACGTTCGATATCATCTTCAGCTTTGGCGGCGAATACTGCACCTGCGCAGCCACCTGCCTAAACTCCAGAAGCATAGGCTCCATTAAAGGCGAATGAAACGCGTGAGAGACCTTGAGCGATCGCGTTTCCACCCCGTCTCTTTCTAGCTGAGCGATTACCTGACTGACCGCCGCTTGCTCGCCAGAAATAACCACACTTTGCGGCCCATTTACCGCCGCGATCTCAACCGTTTCTGGGTGATGAGCGATCGCTGATTTCATCACCGCTTCAGTCGTAAACACAGCCACCATATTCCCCCCGGACGGCAGCGCTTGCATCAGTTTCGCTCTAGCAGAAATCAGCTTCAGACCCGCTTCCAAGCTAAAGACGCCAGCTACGCAGGCCGCTACATATTCACCAACGCTATGACCAATCACAGCGCAAGGCTCCACGCCCCAAGCTTTCCACATCTGCACGAGCGCATACTCTAAGGCAAATAAAGCTGGCTGAGTATAAGCAGTCTCATCAATAGACAGCTTGGCTGCGGGATGAGCGGGTTTTTCTATTTGACTAGAAAATTCTTCAATGGATCGAACCGTTTGTGAATCTGAGCGATCGCCTGATGGATAGAGAACCGATAGTAAAGGTTGTTCTAAGTGAGCCTCTAAAATTTGGGCGCATTGGTCAATGGCAGCTCTAAAAACCGGCTGAGTCTCGTACAGTTCTCGTCCCATTTGAGCGTACTGCGACCCCTGCCCCGTGAACAAAAAGACGGGTTTTGATCGCCTAAATCCGGGAGCTATTCCTTCTACCCAACCATCAGGCTCTCTTTTTGGAAAAGCTGCCAATCGCTCTTGCAATTGACTAATAGAAGTAGCTGGAACCGCTAGGCGATGCTCGAAGTGCGATCGCCCCGTGTTAGCCGTAAAGCAAATATCAGGTAGCGCAGCATTTGGGTAAGTAGCGATCGTCTCTCTATACTCTCTCGCCAAATCAACTAACGCCTGCTTGTCTTTTGCAGACAAAGTTAATACATGAACAGGTCGCTCGTCCGCAGACTCGCTCGCCAAATTAAAATCAGGATGCGCTTCTTCTATCACCACATGGCAGTTGGTGCCGCCAAACCCGAAGGCACTCACGCCCGCTATCCGGCTAGACTCGGAGGGCCAAGACTGTGTCTGAGTCGGAATTTTGAGCGCAGTTCCAGCTAATGAAATGTATGGGTTGATCTCCTTTAGATGGAGATGCGAGGGAAGTTGTTGATGTTGCAACGCTAAGACGACTTTAATCATGCTGGCAATACCAGAGGCCGCTTCTAGATGACCAATGTTTGTCTTTACAGACCCTATCCAACAAGAATTCTCTGGCTCGCGCCCTTCGCTCAGTACAGATTTGAGCGACTTAACCTCAATTGGATCTCCTAGCGGCGTACCCGTACCATGCGCCTCTACATAGCTAACTTGCGCCGGTGCAATGCCCGAATTTTGAAGTGCTTTGCGAATGACCGCCTGCTGCGAAGGGCCATTAGGCGCGGTTAGTCCGTTGCTTAGCCCATCTTGATTGATCGCGCTGCCTCGAATAACGGCGGCAATGCGATCGCCCGCCGCCAGCGCATCCGAAAGCCGCTTAATCGCGACCATCCCGCAACCCTCTCCGCGCACGTAGCCATCCGCGCTAGCATCAAACGTTTTGCAGCGCCCATCCGCCGCCATCATCCGTGCATGAGAATAGGTAATAAAAGGCTCTGGCGATAGCATCAAACTCACGCCGCCCACTAAGCACAAGTCAGACTCGCCGCTGTGCAGACTCGCACAGGCAAAATGAAGGGCTACCAAAGAAGAAGAACAGGCCGTTTCAACAATGACGCTAGGGCCGCGCAAATCCAACGTATAGGAAAGGCGATTAGCGGCAATAGAGAGCGTGTTACCGGTGCCGTCGTAAGCGCTAACTTGACTAATATCTTTCGACAAAATGCGACAGTAATCGTAGTTACCAATGCCTACAAACACGCCCGTTTGACTTCCTGCTAGAGAATCTGGCGCGATCCCCGCATTCTCTAGCGCCTCCCAAGCCACTTCCATCACCAGTCGCTGCTGCGGATCCATTCGCACTGCTTCTCTCGGAGAAATGCTAAAGAAAGCCGGGTCGAACCCATCTACCTGGTCTAAAAATCCGCCCCAGCGGGTGCTCATCTTTCCTGGAACTCCAGGCGTTGAGTCGTAATAATCGTCTACATTCCAGCGATCGCCCGGAATCTCTCGAATCGCATCTTCTCCTTCACTTAGCAAACGCCAATAATCTTCTAAATTGGAAGCACCCGGCAAACGGCAACCCATACCCACAACTGCAATCGGTTCCACTGCTTATCCTCCTACTGGTTATCTTTAGTTGAAATATAGTCGAAATATAGCCGAAATAGATCTAAGCAACTGCAACAGACTTTGAAAACTGTTTGAACGCTTTTACGTTGTTCTTTACAGCGTTTTCGACCGACTCGCCTGCGGCCATCACCTGCATATTGCGATTCACCGGCCATAAGTAGTCCAGCGGTTCAAAATGACGGCGCAAGTCGCTGCGTAAGCGCTGATGATGCTTGAGATTTTGGTGAAGTCCATCTGTCTGCTGGCACAAGCAGCGCTCTAGCCACTGTAAAGATTCTTGTGGCGTGAAGTTGAAAATAGGCGATCGCAGCAGTTGGTAGTAGGAAGGCATCAGCGACGCATCGCTGCGAAAGATTGCTGGCAAGCCGCCCGAGAGTCCGCTAAGGGCAACCACCTGCGCTCGGTAGATGGTCATATTAGCAATCCATTTTTCGTAAGCAGTCGGCTTGGGAAACGCCTTGTAAAGGTCTTGGGCAATGAGCTGTGAGGTTGTGGTATGAAACGCCTCATCCATTAGGTGATAGGTCGATACGGCGGTAGGCGCAGGAATAAACTTCCCTTGCTTTTCTAGCGTTCGGTGAAATTTTACGTAGCGATACTCGTAGTTCTTTAGCAGCATGTTGGCCATAAACCGAGTCGCGTAGAAAACGCAGGCGATAAATGGCGAACTGCCACAGTTAAGCGTAAAAAATTGCAGACAGGGCTTGGGCGCAATTTGTCCTAACAGTCCGGTAGTTTGAGCCGGAATCGCCAGTCCTTTTTCATCTACAGACTTGAGGTATTGAGAATAATATTTGGAAGACTGCTCTTTTAGAACAACTTTTTGAGTTGCAAAGCGAAAAGCAGAGTCTTGAAAGGCAGGCAACAAATCTTGCTGACCAGAAGAAAATCCCACTTTGCGAGAAAGATCGTCTGCAACTTTGCCCACTCGCTGCGCGGTTCGCTTGCCTGGGCCTGGATTGCTAAACTGCGCGCCCGATTTTCTCTGAGCGCTGCCGCGAATAGATTGACTAAGGCCACTAGATCCGAGCAGCGCTTTCTTAGTTTTGTAGCCAATGTTGTGAAATGCGTGAATGTGATAGCGCTCTTGTTCGGTCTCTAGCGTTAGCTCCTCGCAGAGTGCGCCATAGCCGCCTACCGCTGCAAAAACATCAGCCGTCACCTGATTGTACAAAACGGCATTCGCTTCTGTTGCAGCCGTTTGGTTGTATTGAGTAGCCCAATATAAATGATTGAGCGCTAGACGCTGCGTTTCTGAAGCCTTTTCGTATAGGGGCGTTCCGTACAGGATAGATAGCTCTGGATCGCCCCATAGATGAGCGCGATCGCGTTCGTAATCAAAGGCACTGTCCAACGCCTCAATCTTCTCGGTATAGTCAGAATCGGTATTGCGCTGATAGTTAATCTCTGTTACTTTTGCCAAGCGCTTTTCAGAGAGGCTGGGCTTATTTTTGATCGCGCGATCGCCTTCATCGTTCAGCGGTTTGGCGTTTAATACTTTCGAGCTATCCACTGGAGCAGTAAACATTGGCATAGGTTTGATGGCAATAAAGGTAAAAACAAAATTGAACAGGTAGCTACAGGTGTGCTTGGTAATGCACGTCGCTCAATAGAAAAGAGCAGACTTTCTAAGCTGTTCTAGCTTCACCAGTCGCTTCATCGGCTGATTCACCGACTGCTTCACTGGCAAACGCTTCAGCCAAATGCTGAGAAAAAGACGCAACCGTCGGATAGTCGTAAAGCAACGTCGGGTCAATCTTTCGATTCAACCAATCTTCTATGTCGCCGGTCATGCCAACAGCGCTTGCAGAATCCAAACCGTACCGCTCAAAGGGAACGGTTGGATCTATCTCGCTCGCCGACACCTCAAGCAAATCGGCAACATAGTTAATAATCCAGTTTTGAATCTCTACAGCAGTAGGAACATTATCAATTCTGGTTTGCAAGATAGTCTGCGTTGTCATAATGAATATAGGCCAGGAATAAAGGAAAAACGCTAAGCAAGATAAAGACGAAAGCTTTGTAACTTAAGCCTGTTGAAAGCCTGTTGAAATGAATAGATGCAGCCCCTTCTTTGAAGACCTCTACTCGGCTATGCGAACTCAAAGATTCGATAACTAGACCGATTAAGACCAGTCGCGAACCGTCGCAACGCAATGTAGGCAATCAATACGCTCCACTTAAGAAGCCACCAGTAGTTCGAAAAGTAGTTCGAAAGCGCAGCATGATAGACTTAGAATCTCTCTTCGAAATTGAGGAGGTGTTTCATTTTTGCATTCTCATTCAGGTAGAGAGTTTTGAGGTCTCGTTAAGGCGTCTGTAGATACTTATACTGAAGATTTTTTCTTTTACAATGAACTTTTTATCGTTCGCACTGACTTTTTTTTAGGTAACAGCGTTTCTAATCTCAAAACTATCTATAGACGTATAAAACATATGTGTTTTTCATGAAGACGTATATGATTTTCATGAAGACAAGCAGTATTGCGGTTCAAAAGCCATAAAGATAGTCCTGCCCGCATTCGAGCGAATATCCGAGCGAGCGATAGCATTTGGACGTTTTTACTTCTATAGATAGGTTTTTTATAGATTCATATATTGTGCAGTCGCCGTAAGAATATGTTTGCCACCAGGTTCGCTTTCGTTCGAAGCAGAATAGAAAATTGAATCAGAAATAGAGCTGAAAGTGTATAAACTTATACATAAGTGTATTGTTTTTGTTGTACACTTTGAGAAATTAATACCTCTAAAAGACCTTCTGAAAAGCCGAGGTGACAGTCCTTCAAAAAGTATTTAAAACGCTCAACTGAGTTCAAAGTAAGTTCAAATAAGATCAAAACGCAGACTTTTATCTAATACGTTTCACCTATTGGCGAAGCAGCGGCTTGGCAGCTCACAACTCAAACAAATTCTGTCGCAAGGTTGATTCGAAGAAGAAAGTTCGTATATAGGGTTCTAGCAGACTCCAATCGCGCTCTAAACGACAAAAACAGCAAATCTCAAAAAATATGGAAAGCAACCTATGACCGTTTGTTTCACTCGTGATTCTGCGTCTAGAGAGTCTATCCCTAGCTCTAGATCTTCTAATTTAGTAGCGCTATCAAGAGAAAGAGCGACCTATCAGGGATCTAAACTAGCCTATCGGTTTCTGCAAGATGGTGAAACTGAATCTGGAAGATTGAGCTATCAAGACATCGACTTAAAGGCTCGGGCAATCGCCCAAAAACTCCAAAGCTCGAACGCCACGGGCGATCGCGTTCTCCTAATCTTTCCGCCAGGTTTAGATTTTATCACCGCATTTTTCGGATGCTTGTACGCGGGTGCGATCGCTGTACCGGCATACCCGCCCCGCCGCAACCAAAACCTACCGCGCCTACAAGCCATCATCGACTCTTCAGGATCTACCTTTGCGCTCACAACCTCCTCGCTTTTAGCCCGAATCGCTGGCAGCTTCTCACAATCCTCAGCACCCGAGCAGCCATCACAGCTAGCCGCACTCCATTGGATAGCGACAGACGCCATAGAAACAGAAAACGCGCAAAGCTGGCAACCGCCCGACATAGATCCTCAAGATCTCGCTTTTATTCAATATACCTCTGGCTCTACCGGCGATCCCAAAGGCGTCAAAATTAGCCACCGCAACATCCTTCATAACTCAGCGCTGATCCAACAATCTTTCTCCACCACCCCCGAAGACAGTGGCGTTAGCTGGCTACCGCCGTATCACGACATGGGGCTAATCGGCTGTATTCTTCAACCGATGTTTGTTGGCGCATCAATGACGCTAATGCCGCCGCTAGCGTTTTTACAACAGCCGATTCGCTGGTTGCAGGCGATTAGCGATCGCCAAGCCACCGCTAGCGGCGGCCCTAACTTCGCCTACGATCTCTGCGTACGAAAGGTCAAACCTGCCCAGCTAGAAACGCTAGATCTTAGCCGTTGGAAAGTCGCCTTTACCGGAGCCGAACCCGTTCGCGCCGCAACCTTAGCGCGATTTGCAGAAAAGTTTGCTCCCTGTGGATTTCGCGAAACCGCGTTTCATCCTTGCTACGGCATGGCAGAAACCACGCTAATTGTCTCAGGAAAAACGCCCAATGCATTACCCGTTGTGCAGTCTATAGAAACTGCTTCGCTCAAAGAAAACCGAGTGAAGTTAAGTACGGATGATGCGCAAGAAACCCAATCTGTCGCGAGTTGCGGGCAGCCGCTTGAAGGCGTAGAAGTGGTGATCGTCGACCCCAATGCGCTAACCCTCTGTTCGGATCGGCAAGTCGGAGAGATTTGGATAAAAGGCGAAAGCGTGGCTCAGGGTTATTGGAACCAGCCAGCTCTCACGCAGAAAATATTCAACGCTTGGCTGCTCGACAACGGCGATTCTCCGCAGGAGAGGCTTCGCCAACGCAAGGGGCCTTACTTGCGCACCGGCGATTTAGGATTTTTACAGTCAAACGAGCTGTTTGTCACCGGTCGCATCAAAGACTTAATGATTATTCGAGGACAAAACCACTATCCGCAAGATGTAGAAGCGACTGTAGAAGCGGCTCATGCTGCCTTGCGATCCGATTCGGGCGCAGTCTTTACCATAGAGGTTTCGGCTAAAGGAAGCGTCGAAGAAAAGGTTGTTGTGGTGCAAGAAGTGAAGCGGTCTTACCTGCGAAAGTTAGACCCGCAAGCTGTTATAGACGATGTCCGCGCAGCCGTGACCCGGCAGCATGGCTTGCAGGTTTACGCGATCGCCTTGATCAAAACCGGCAGCATTCCTAAAACCTCTAGCGGCAAAATTAGGCGATCGCACTGCAAGACGCAGTTCTCTGAAACGTCCTTGAATGTCGTGGGCAGTTGGAGCGAAAACCCTCGGCTTACGGCTGAATTTGTTCGTCTTGATGCAGAGATGAACGCGCTGCTAGAAAAATTAGGCTAGCTGATTATCTAATGACACAATACTCCATCGGAGTGCATCAACTTTTTCAACCCCCCATACCCATGAAGACGTTCGCCGTAAAAAAACAGGAGAACCATGAACATCAAACGTCCAAACGGATTCTTGTTGTTGACTCGCAGCCCATAACCCGCGACACTTGTCTTTTGGCCCTAAGAACAAAAGGGTTCGACCCAATGGGCGCGGAAAGTACTCAGGTAGGGCTAAACGCGATTCAATTAGAGCCACCCGATTTAATTATCTGCGATGCGAATACCAATGCTTCCGGCGAAATATCGCTCGTCCAAGCGCTGCGAACGCATCCGAATACAGCGATTATTCCAATTGTTTTTTTACTCACCTCGCTGACTCGAAGCGCATTGCACAAATCTGTTTTAATCGGTGTTAACGCTTGTCTAGCTAGACCCATAGAAGCAGAAGAACTGTTTCAGGTCGTATCAAGCCAGTTAAAAAAGCAGGCCGTTTTGCACGAACATTACGCGCGATCGCCCGCTTACCCATCGGCGTTATCTTCGCTATACCAAATTTCAGACAATACAGACTCTCCGCTGAGTCAAGCCCTTCAGTTTATTTCAGATAACCACACTCAACCCATTGCCCTAAGCGATGTTGCCCAGTTTGTTGGATACTCGCCCGCTTACCTTACCACTCAAATGAAAAAACAAACCGGACAGACTATCCAACAGTGGATTATTCAGCTTCGCATGGCGACGGCCTGCTCTCTTTTGACAAATACCAACAGTTCTGTCGAAGGCATCGCTAGTCAAGTGGGCTACCAGAACACAACTCACTTCTTTCGACAGTTTCGTCGCCTATACGGAACTACGCCTCAGGTCTGGCGAAACCAGCGATGGCAAATAGTGTCTCCGTGATCATTTTTGTTCCTTGATAGAAGAGTATTGTATTAACCGTGATATCTGACTCTAGCGCTAAGACCGTATCGAAAAATGAATCTGCTCAAGACCTGCTTGAACCAGGATCGAAGCCTTATTCTGGAGGCGCGATCGCCGCGCTACTCTCTATTTTGCTGGCGCTCATTGGCGTTACCGCTTATTTTATCTATCGAACTGGCGGCCTGCCCAAAGTAGATAAAGCTGAAATTGTAGAAGCTGAAACTGGAGAAATTACAACCGTCTCGGCGCTGGGTCACCTTTCCCCGGAAGGCGACGTCGTTAATTTGTCAGCGCCTGCTGGAGAGAGTGGGGCGAGTGCCAGATTGTCGCGTTTGCTAGTAGAAGAAGGCGATGCGATTGCAGCGGGCGATTTAATCGCGGTACTAGATAGCGCCAAAAGTCTGGCGGCGGTGGTGGCTCAAGCAAAACAACAGGTCGAAATTGAGAGCGCCGAACTAGAACAGGTGCAAAAGGGCGCTAAGGCTGGCGCGATCGCGGCGCAAAGTGCTGAAGTGACCGCTACCGAATCCGAACTAGCCGGACAGCTCGATATGCAAGAGAGCCTGCTAACCCGTTTAAACCTAGAAGTGGAAACGGCTGAAGCTGAGTACAATCGCTACCAGCGCTTGTTTGAACAAGGGGCGATCGCCCAATCTAATCTCGAAGAAAAACGCCTGACGATGGTAACTTTTCAAGCAGAACTAGACGAAGCTCAGGCCAATCGCGCTCGAATGCAGACGGTGATGCGATCACAAATTAACTCAGCCGCCGCTAGTCTAGACGAGATTCAAGAAGTTCGCCCGACCGACGTGCGAATTGCCCAAGCGCGATTGCAAAGCGCTCGCTCAAACTTAGAGAAAGCCGAGGTCGATTTAGAAATGACCTATATTCGCGCACCCGCTGACGGGCAGGTATTAGAGATTTACACGCGCCCCGGCGAGACCGTAAGTCCGCAGGGCATTTTAACCTTGGGCCAAACGCATCGAATGAACGCGATCGCCGAAGTCTACGAGCTAGACATTGACCGCGTCCGATTGGGACAAACCGCCACTATTCAAAGTCCCGCACTGCGTGAAGTCCTCACAGGCGAGGTGGTTCAAATTGGCACTCAGGTAAATCCTCAGAACATCAACAGCACTGACCCAGTAGCCGACGTAGATAAAAGAGTAATTGCCGTTGAAATTCGACTCAGCCCTGAGGATAGCCAAAAGGTCTCGTCGCTGACCAATTTGCAGGTGACGGTTGCGATTGACGTCGATCAAGCCATTAATATCGGCCAGACGGTCGAGTAAGGATGCGATGAATTTTCCGGTTGCTTGGCTACAGTTAAGGCAAGAGAAGACTCGGCTTTTGGTGGCGATCTCGGGCGTCGGCTTTGCTGTCATTCTGATGTTTTTACAGCTAGGATTTCAAGCGGCTCTCTACGACAGCGCCGTTCAATTTCATCAAAGTCTAAAGGCCGATTTGGTGTTAATTAGCGCCCGCTCTAAGTCTTTGAGCTACATGATTCCATTTTCACAAAGGCGTCTCTATCAGGTTGCCGGACTAAACAGCGTGGCCTCAGTAAATCCAGTATACGTAGGATTTGGCGACTGGAAGAATCCGCAAAGCGGCACCTATCGAACCATCTACGTGTATGGCTTCGACCTAATTCGCACCGCAACCCAGCTACGAGAAGTCAATCAGCCACTTAGCAACATCAGACTAGAACAAAGCATTTTGTTTGACCGCGCCTCTCGCGCTGAGTACGGCCCGGTGGCCGCTGAAGTTGCCGCCGGGAAAGCAGTCACCACCGAGCTAAACGGCAAAACGGTCAACGTTGTTGGATTGTTCGCACTCGGCCCATCTTTTGGCGCTGACGGCAATATTATTACCAGTACAGACAACTTTCTAAGGCTATTTCCAACACGCAAACGCAGCGAAGTAACAATTGGACTAATTCAATTAAAGCCCGGTAGCGATGTGTTGGCGACGCAGGCGCAGTTGCGCGATCGCCTCTCCAAAGATGTCAGCGTACTTACCCATTCAGGGTTCGTCGAGTTTGAAAAAAACTATTGGAAAACCAGCACCGCGATTGGCTTTATTTTCACCCTGGGGGTGGCGATGGGATTTGTCGTAGGCGCGGTCATCGTCTATCAAATCCTATATGCCGACGTATCTTCGCACCTAGCAGAATATGCAACCTTAAGAGCCTTGGGCTACAAAAATAGCTATCTGGTCGGCGTTGTGCTTCAAGAGTCTATGATGCTCTCGCTATTAGGCTATATCCCAGGTCTTCTGCTCTCTGTCATTTTGTACAAAGTCGCGCAGTCGGCTACGTTTTTACCGCTAAACATGACCTGGACGAGAGCCTTATTTGTTCTATTGCTCTCTTTTATAATGTGTTCTATCTCGGGGGTCATTTCTACCAAAAAACTGCGCCAAGCCGATCCCGCCGAAATCTTTTAACGAATCCTCTCGCAAATTCTCTTTTTATATGTCATCTCCTTCGCTGGTCAGCGTTAGCCACCTCAGTCATTATTTTGGTAAAGGCGATCTTCGTCAGCAAGTTTTAGCCGACATTAACTTAGAGATTTTGCCCGGAGAAATTGCGATTTTGTCTGGGCCTTCAGGCTCTGGAAAAACAACATTGCTAACGCTAATTGGCGGATTGCGATCGCACCAAAAAGGCACCCTCACCGTCTTAGGCCGCAATCTCAAAGGCATGAGCGAGTCAGGATTAGTCAACGTCCGTCGGCGCATCGGCTATATTTTCCAAGCTCATAACCTGCTGCAATTTCTTACCGCCCACCAAAATGTTCAAATGTCTCTACGGCTGCACCCAATCGAAAAATCTAAAGCTGCTTTGCAGGCCACCGCCGCGCTCGAAGCTGTCGGATTAGGCGATCGCCTTCACGCTTACCCGCATCAGCTTTCTGGCGGCCAAAAGCAGCGAGTGGCGATCGCCCGCGCCCTAGCCTGCCGTCCTCAACTTTTGCTCGCAGACGAACCCACTGCCTCGCTCGACAAACAATCCGGCAGAGAAGTCGTCACCCTCATGCAACAGCTCGTCAGAACCCAGGGCTGCTCGGTGCTAATGGTCACGCACGATAGCCGCATACTCGATGTTGCAGACAAAATTGTGACAATGGAAGACGGCAAGCTAATAGACCCTACGCCCAGCGCAAACGCGTACTCAAGCGAGACCTCTAAAAGCAGCCTAATACGAGGTTAATCCCTTTTGCAACTTGGCCTGTTTTTCAAGCGATCGCACATAGGACACGCCTGTCTTTGTCTGAGTTTAGCCACCTCATTGTTTTGGGAGGAATACTGCCTAATTTGCCTAGCGGTGGTGCATTGGGGACGGGCGGTGCCTTTAGCTTGGCGAGTTGTAGAACATGCGATCGCCTATATTCCCTGTGCAGTAGGGGATTAACGGATGATTGGCCCAAAAACACAGCTTCGTTACCTTATGGCCTAGTGGTGCGATCCGTATAGGTAGTAGCCCGGTTGTTGTCGTGATCGCGACCTTTCAGACCCGCTAGACCCGCTAGGCCAATAAGACCCAACCAGCCCCAGTCAAATCCGTCGTCATCAGTGGCAGGGACAGTAACCACGCCATTAGGATCTACGGGATCGGTAGCAGTTTGAGCAGATGCAGGTAGGGTAGAAGGCAGAACGGCAAGGCTTAGGGCAACCGCACCAGTACCTAGCCAAGTAGCCAAGGATTTGTTTTTCATAGAAAAAGCTCAAGAAACAACTATTAGTAGAATGGACAACGCAGACCGGTATTAATGCAAAGGTTAATGCCTAATCTGAATTTCCGATGCCGCCATAGTAGTTTCTTCTCTTTAACCTGTTATTTACCCTTGGATAGAGATTAGACGTTATTGGAAATAGTGACGTGTCAGCAGATGATTGAGCTTCTTCGCTTGTTGTTTCATCCTCCGCTCTCACCCCCGCTGGGCGACTCGGAAGTTGTGCAGTCCGCAAGCAACCTCCATCACCTCATCAGCAAAGTTCTCCATTCGATTGCGGAACGTTTGTACCAAAATCTGGCAGCGCTTAACCCCGCCAATGTGATGTTCAACGTTCACTCTTAAGCTCGATATTGCACGATTGACGATCTTCTCATCTGCGCTCAGTTCACCGCCCCGTGGCTTCTTCTTCGGTTGTATCACCCTCGCCCCGGTCGGACGGTAGCCTTGAAAGCCTGTGTCTTGTAGTAGCTTGCTACCCGGTGGAAAACAGGTGTTCTTCTCATCGGCAATCTTTTTGTCATGCCGCTTGCCTTCGTAAGTACCACTCAAGTACAGCACCTTGCCACTTCGTCGCTCTGTAATTACGTTGTTCTTCACCGTATGACGCTTCTTCTTCCCTCTGTAGTAGCGCTTCTGGTCATCTTTGTCTTTTGGTCGATTAATCGGGCGTTCTGTCCCGTCAATCAGAAATTCCAAGCTAGGACAAGCTGAGAGCACCCTTTCTAGGTTTGCCGCTCGCCGCTCAGGTAGCTGTAGCTCGTAGCCTAACGCTTGCTTAAGCAAACCACTCAAACGGTGTATCCACTCATTTGCCTGCGCTTGACTCATGCCGAAGAAGCGGTAGGATCCTGCGTCGCTTCGCGGCGCTAAGGAACGCCTACCAAGACAGAACCCTTGCGCTTCTTGCGTTGGGTACTGACGGTAGTAGAACAGAATAAACAGCAGCTTGTCTTCTATCGTTTTTAGATGGGCTATTCGGCCTGCCCCATACGCTCGCTTACGGTCAGCCCGCTCGAATGTTTCTTTGACAAAGCTATCCCACGCTGCACCAAAGTTTGGCAGCAGCGCTTCAAATTCATTCGGATTGAAGCCCGTTAGACTACGGAGCGTACGCGGTTTGTTTTTTAGAGCAGCGTACTGCATTCTCATGGGGCAACCTCTGTGCTGCTTCACACTTCACAGCTTATTCTAGCGAACTTCTCAATTTCCGATTAAGTTTATGGCTCAATCGCTGTTTCAGGGAAGTTGCATAGTCGCAGCTTAGCGCGCTAGCGTTAGCTTAACAGTTGCGTTCCCCAAGACGACTATGCTGAGGCTGGTTAGGTTGATAGATGATGCAAAGTGCTACGAGATAGTTCGCCAAATGCGTTGGCCTGAGGGCGTTATCTGCGTTGCCTGTGGGTCTGGGGCCGTCACCAAACGCGGCAAGCATAGCAGCCATCCGCATCGACAACGCTACCGCTGTGGAGAGTGCGAACGCCAGTTTGATGATTTGACGGGTAGTTTGTTTGAAGGACGTCATCAACCGTTAGGGGCCGTTAAGAAACAAGCTCATGCTTTAGAGCTAAGGTAGAGGATAGCTCAA